>WQWP01000094.1 GCA_009787485.1 Lentimicrobiaceae bacterium
AATTACAGGCGTGTATAGTTCAGAACAACAAGACAATACAAACTTTAAGAAAGCTTGTATGATGGCAGATGAATTTGCCAAAAAAGAGGGACGTCGTCCGCGTATTATGGTAGCCAAAATGGGGCAAGACGGGCACGACCGCGGCGCAAAAGTAGTTTCTACCGGTTATGCCGACATCGGTTTCGATGTGGATATGGGGCCACTCTTTCAAACACCGGCGGAAGCGGCCAAACAAGCCGTGGAAAACGATGTGCACGTGTTGGGCGTTTCTTCGCTCGCCGCAGGACACAAAACGTTAGTGCCTCAGGTAATTGAAGAACTTAAAAAATTGGGGCGCGAAGATATTCTGGTAGTTGTAGGCGGGGTAATTCCTCCGCAAGATTATGATTATCTGTATAAAGCAGGCGCTGCCGCTATATTTGGGCCGGGGTCTGTGATTTCTGATTGTGCGATTAAGATTTTAGAGATATTGGAAGGGTAGAACATTTTTATTGAATATTGAATATTGAATAATGAATAAAGTGGAGGAATTTCGCGATTACCGGGCTAAAATGAATCAAATAATTTTAGATGAAGATAATTTATTCTTTAAACGTTTTTTTAATTTAGATACCAAAGCTTATGAAGAAGGCGCTTTAGATGCCAAAACCAAGGAAATGCTCGGTTTAATTTCTTCATTAGTACTACGTTGCGATGATTGTGTAAAATATCATATTGAAAAATGCCACCAATTAGGCGTAACTCGTGCGCAATTTTTTGAAATTCTGGCAATTGGAAATTTAGTGGGTGGTTCTATCGTAATTCCGCATACGAGGAGGGCGGTTGAGTATTGGGAGTTGTTGGAGGAATAAAAATTTTGAAAGATTTTTTTATTCATCTGTATATAATTTCAAAATTTCATGTTTATTTGCAACCGAATATTATCTATGAAAAAATCAAAATTTTCTGACTTTTTCATAGATAAATATCAATATCGTTGACAAAAGTACATATTATGCAAAGAAAAATTATCTCTGAATTATTGGCATGGAAAAACAGTAAAAACCGCAAACCGTTGATATTAAACGGAGCGCGCCAAGTTGGAAAAACTTTTACATTGGAGGTTTTTGCAAAAGAAAATTTCGACAATGTAGTATATCTCAATATGGAAATAGAAACAAATTTCCGAGATTTTCTTGACGGAGATATTTCGCCAAAAAGAATTATTCAGCATTTGGAGTTAACTAAAAAGCAACCCATTACAGCGGGTAAAACTTTGATTTTCTTTGATGAAATTCAAGCCTGCGAAAGAGCATTAACTTCGTTGAAATATTTTTGTGAACAAGCTCCCGAGTATTATGTTGCAGCGGCAGGTTCATTGCTTGGTGTAGCGGTTAATCGTGAAAAATACTCATTTCCTGTCGGAAAAGTTGATGAGTATTATATGTTTCCGCTTGATTTTGAGGAGTTTCTTTGGGCGTTGGGTTACGAAAAGCTATCGGAAGAAATAAAAAATCATTTTGAAAGTAATGAGCCGATAAACACAGCATTGCATAAGTTGGCGCTGGATTTGTACAAGAAATATTTAGTTGTGGGCGGGATGCCTGCGGTAGTAAAACAATTTGTTGAAACAGAAAGCTTTTTGAGTGCACAAGTCATTCAAAATAACATTTTTAACGAATATACAGCCGATATGTCGAAATATGCAGACTCGGCAACAAGCGTAAAAATACGCGCCTGTTACAATTCTGTTCCTGCTCAATTAGCAAAGGAAAATCGTAAATTTCAATACAAAATCGTGCAAAAAGGAGGCACAGCAACTATTTTTGGCGAAAGTATCGAATGGCTTAATTTTGCAGGTACTGTTTTAAAATGTCAAAAAATTACTGAAGGCAATATTCCGATTGCCGTTCATGTTTATTTTCCTGATTTCAAATTATACATGAGTGATGTGGGATTACTTACTTTCAAATCTCGTTTACCTGCCGAACTGCTCGTTACTGAGAATAACGAAGGAAATACCTTTATGGGTTATGTTACAGAAAATTATGTAGCACAGGCATTTACGGCAAATAAAATTCCGCTTTTCTATTGGAAAAACGATAATACGGCAGAAGTGGACTTTGTGTTGCAAAAAGGCGTTGATGTTATCCCTGTGGAGGTGAAACGAGGCGTTAATACACGCAGTAAAAGCATGAGTATCTTTGCAAAACAATACCATTGTCCATACTCCATACGTATTTCACAAAAAAACTTCGGTTTTGAAAATGGCATAAAATCTGTGCCGTTGTATGCCGTCTTTTGTATAAATAGTTAAAAAAATACTCCTCTTTCCCACCCTATTAAAAATTATATATTTTTGCGCGTTAATTATGTAAATAAACAAACAACAAATAATTATTAACCAAAATCAATTTATTATGAAAAAAATTATGTTTTTACTTGTTATCTTTTTAGCAAGTTTCGGTTTTTTGAGCGCTCAAGACTTTGTGCTTCAAAATCAAGATGTAAATTCAGGACAAGTGATTAAAGATCCTGACACTCGTCCGATGACGCGAGCCGATTTACAATTAGGCTACGCTACGGGAATTCATGCCGCTGACTACGGATATTCTACAGCTAGTACTTACCTGAGTGGTTGTATTAGCTTTACAGAAGCGCAAGTGTTAAACTATGTTGGAGGCTCATTGCACACCATTGAAGTTTATGTTCCAATGGCCGGATCAATGGCGAATTTAACAAGCTATCGCGTGTGGATAAAAACGGCGATTGATGGTCCCGTAGTGTATGAAGAAACAGTTACGCCCTCCGCAGGAAGTGGCTTTAAATTTTTTGAACTTGAAACTCCATACACTATTACTGCAGCGCCTTTGGTGATAGGATATACTGCCGGTTTTTCAGTAACAACCGGCGGAAGATATCCATTTTCTGTTGAAACTGTTAACGCTCCTTATCCGGCAGGAGCCTATAATGTAATGCAGAGCACAAACATTAACGGTCATGGCGCCGGCGCTAATGCGTGGGGAATGAGCAATGAAAGAGCGTTGCTTATTTTTGGACATGTTACAGGAGATCCATTGCCAACGAACGACCTCGCTGTATCAGGAGTTTCATCTACTTCTTTAAAATGGGTAAATGGCGAAGCTGCTTTTACTGTTAACGTATATAATGCCGGTACTGCACCACAAGATAATTATACCGTTCAATTATTAGACGCCGCCAATACTGTTTTAGCCACTCAAGCAGTGAACACCACTATTGCGGCAGGCACTTTTGCAAATGTTAACGTTTACTATGCGCCTACAACAGCAGGCACTGTAACCGTAAAAGGAAAAGTAATTCTCGGCAGCGATGAAAATCCTGCAAACGACGTTAGTGCACCTCTAACCCAAAGAGTATTTGAACAGCAACCTATGTCATACGCCGGTAATACAGATTTAAACGGTGTGGGCACAAATGGCGCCAACACATTTAGAGGCGCTATCGATTTCCCTGCTGCCAATATGGGAATATTTGCAGGAAAAACACTAACCACTATTGAAGTTGGCTTATCCGTGCCTCCTTCCATGCTGAGCAATTGCTCCGTTTGGATACGAAATACATTAACCGGAACTGAGATAGTTTCTAAAGCATTTACTCCTGTAGAGGGTTGGAATGTAGTAGAGTTAGATGATCCTTACACATTGCCTTTCACAGGAGCAGTTGTTATTGGTTATACTGTAACCACCACAGGCGGTTATCCTATGGGCACTACTGCCAATC
Source organism: Lentimicrobiaceae bacterium (assembly GCA_009787485.1). Taxonomy (GTDB): domain Bacteria; phylum Bacteroidota; class Bacteroidia; order Bacteroidales; family WCHB1-69; genus WRNX01. The sequence continues at coordinate 3,742 of WQWP01000094.1, forward strand.
CGCAAAATGCTGCTAATGGCGGGCACCTTCAAATTGGCACCGGAGCATGGCAGACACTTGCAGTGAACTCTCTTGCAGGTAATAACGCCATTATCGGTGTAGTAGAGATGGGAGATGCAACTCCTGTTACGATTACCACTAACGTTTCTCCTGCCGGAACAGGTACTGTAACCGGCGACGGAGTTTATGCAGCAGGCGCCACAGTTACGCTAAGAGCAATACCCAATCCCGGCTATACCTTTTTGAAATGGGATAACAATGCAACCGACAATCCACTCGTATTTACCACTACTGCAGACGCTACCTATACGGCTATTTTTGAAGAAAAAACGTGTGCAGAACCAGTTGTTGGAGCCGGTACAACAGCAGTTGGATTTCCCATACAAGGCTATTTTTACTATACATACACACAAGCATTATTTACAGCAGCAGACCTTGGCGGCGTTCCCGGACAACAAACAACAATTAATGCACTTTCATTCCAATACAATAATGCTGCTGCTGTAACCAGAGCCAACGTGAATATTTATTTGGCTAACACAAATAAAACTAATTTCGACGGTACTACATCAGCAAATTTTGTACCCATTTCAGACATGCAATTAGTATGGTCGGGCAATCTTCCCATGTCGCAAGGTTGGGTTGATATTGAATTTAACAACCTATTTAAGTATACCGGCGGTGGGTTAGTGGTAGCTATACAAACAGGTAATGGAAGTGGTTACTATGGCGCATCCACTGATACGCGTCACTTAGCTCATGCAACAACTAATTATACCACATTAAGCTACTGGGGCGATCCCATTATAAATATAAACAATCCGACTTTTACGGCAACAAATATGGTCAGGTACCAAAGTCGTAATAACTTCAAATTTGAGATTTGCCCTATCCCACCCATTTGCGACGACTATGAAATAGCTCCGGGGACACCAACTCCGAGCTATGGTGCAGTACCTATCAATTGCTGGTACGGTAATAATTATACACAAATAATTTATGATGCAGATGAAATTGGTGATTTTACAGGAAATGCAAGCATAAAATCTTTATCGTTGGAATCTCTTAGAGCAATAACCAGAAACAACGTTTCTGTGTTTTTGGGGAATACTTCAAAGAGCGAATTTGCAAGCACTTCCGACTGGGTGGACTATACAACATTACAAGAAGTATATAGCGGCCCGCTGAATCTTATTGTGGGCTCATTAGAAATTGAATTTGAAACGCCATTTACATATACCGGCGGTAATTTGGTGGTTGTATTCTTAAATAGACAAGCTAACAGTGGCGATGGCACCACTAACACTTTCAATATCCACAATACTACCGGCTTCAAGTTCTTAAATTATTATTGGGATGGCACTGGTACTTTTAATATAGCAAGCCCGCCGGCTGCGTCAGGAACTTATGGTAGATTGGCATCGCGTCCAAACATTAATTTCCACGTTTGCGGTTTCCCTGCTCTTGTAGATATGCAAGCTATGAGCATTACAGGACCAGTGATGACGTCGGAAGGTAATACGCTAGACTATACGGTAACTGTAAAAAATGGCGGCGAAGTACCTGCAAAGAATTTTACAGTGCAAATATTGAATGCCGCAAATGTAGTGCTGGCTTCTCAATTAGTAACTACCCCGCTCGCTGTAGGAGAAACCACAACGGTTACGCTTCCGGTAACATTTAATGCTATGGGCACGTGGGAACTTAAAGGACGTGTAGAAATTGCAAGAGATATGGTTCCCGATAACAATGAAACCGGATTATTATCTGTACAAATTTTCCATAAATGTTTAGATCCTACTATGTCACCAATTGGAAACCCGGCTACAACTACAACTACTTATAACCTTCCTTTCGCTTTTTGGCATAATTCAGGAATATCGCAATCTATTTACCTTGCAAGTGAAATTGATCTTGACCCCGGTACATCAATCTCCGGAGTAAAATACAGTTATTCAGGATCAACAGCTGCGGTAGAAGGAAAATTAATTAGACTTTACATTACACATACCACGTTAAACAATTTTGCAACTACTACAAGTTATATTCTTCCTTTGTCTGCATCTACTTTGGTTTATGAAGGAAATGCAAATATCCCGGCAGGTAGCTATGAATTTGAAATAACTTTCAATACCCCATTTATTTATAATGGTGGCAACTTGTGTATCACAGCGGAAAGGCCTAGAGTAGGAACGGTATCTGACTATGTGATGTCTTCTTATGCACAAGTAACTACTGTAACGCCAACGAATCGTGTGATTTACTATAATAACGATAGTAATCCGTTTAATCCGGGAACGCCACAAACAGGAACTCTTGCATCTACCATACCTAATATTCAAATAGTAGCTCTTAGTACCAAACAATTTGGCTTAAATCCCGAAAATATTGCCCCTGCAGGTATCACTATAAGCCTGGTTCCGGAAACCGGTGTTCCATGTGGTGGAAACGGTACGGTTTACTTTGATGCAGAGTGTAGCATAATTACCAATGTGATCATTGACGGTGTATCTATGGGACCGATCACATCTTTTGAGTTTGTAAATCAAGAAAACCCGCTTCCTGTCATTGTAGTAGAAGCTGTTGTGGATCAATTTACCGTTACGGCTTCTGTTATCGGAATCGGCGGAACCATTGACCCTGTTGTAGCAAGCACTTGTGGTGGTGAGGCGTTTACATTCAACATTACACCTGATGATAAATATGCCGTTGATGCTATATATTATAATGGCGTAAATCAATATGTTTCTTCAATGACTAAAGAATGGACTTCGCCACCTCTTTATGCAGATGCCACGCTTCAAGTTAGCTTTAAATTAGCGCCCCATAAAATTTATGTAGAATATTTAGGATTAGGAGATGGTTTCGTAGAATTTGTAGAATATCAAGGAACTTCCAATCAAATATCTACACCGGTTAAAGAACCATTCGTAGCTGTAGAAGACGGGTCTTCACCGCTCTTCTTATTTGTACCTGCATACGGATCTTATCTGGAAGCCGTATATGTTGACGGTGCATTTAATCAATTGGCAACCAATATGGAATTCCACCGTTTCATAGCAGTTAATGCCGACCACGAACTTAAAGTTGAATTTGGCTTAAACAACATGTATATTCTTGCTACGGCAGGTCTTAACGGAGCTATTTCGCCCGCAGGAAATATACCTGTTCCTTATGGCACTACCCAACGTTTCAACTTCATTCCGAACACCGGATATGTTGTAGATGAAGTATTCGTCAATAATGTAGTGGTTGCAACCGGCCCTGGGGTTACTTACTACGATTTTAAAGATGTTGTAGAAAATGGTACGATCCATGTAACATTTACAAAAGAAATTTTCATTATTTATACTCCCAATTGCCAAGGCATGATCGGCGGTACTATGTTCCCATGCGAACCAGTAGGCGTAAATGTAGCATATAACGGAACACAAAGATTTGAATTTACTCCGGCTACAGGATATAAAATATCTCAGGTATGGGTTGATAATGTACCTTATCCACCTGCTGTTCAAACCGGCTCTTATACCTTCTATTATGTAACAGAAACCCATTCTATTCGCGTTGAATTTGAACCGCTTACTTATCCGATTACAGCCTCTATTAATGGAAATGGTATGATTACAGATGTGGGTACTACTCAAGTAGAGCATGGCACTAATAAGGCATATCAGTTCCGCGCTAATATAGGATACGAAATTACCAATCTATTTATTGATGGTGTAAATACTGCATTTACCGTCAATGCAAACGGCCTAGGAAGCTATACATTTGTTAATGTTACTGCTCCACATACTATTAGTGTAATTACCAGATTGCAACAATTCACGCTCAGTGCTTCTGTTCTCGGAACCGGCGGAATTATCACTCCGTCAGGTAATTTTACTGTAGGTTACGGAGACAACAAAGCATTTACCTTTACACCTGCTCCGGGACATGAAATAGATGAGGTAAGAATTGACGGCATTGTAAATGCGGCAGCTGCACTTAACGGCACCCATGTATTTATGAATATTACACAAAACCACTCTATTGAAGTGTCATTCAAACTAATGAGATTCCAAATCGCTTCAACTGCCGGTGGCAATGGATCTATTTATCCGGAAGGCATCCTCGATGTTAACTACGGCGAAGAAGTAACCTACGAATTTTATCCGGAAGAAGGCTATGAAGTATTAGACGTATTAGTAAATAATGTAAGCGTAGGCGCAGTAAATACTTATACATTTACTGAAATAGATGCCAACGGAAGTATTAACGTTACTTTCACTCCAATATTAGGTATTGTTAATCCAACTATGGATGGTATTTCTATTTACAGCCAACAAAACATTGTTCACATAACGAACCTTAACCTCTTACCTATCCAAGACGTATCCATCATGGATATGTACGGCCGCTTAGTATGGCAAGGCAACGTTTACGGAACACACAACCCCATTACCTTAGAGGTAGCCAACGGCATCTACGCAGTTCGCGTAGCTACCAACGACCAATTTACGACAGCGAAAGTTTCTATTCAAAGATAAACGCTAAGAAAATAGAAAGCAAAAGGCGCTTCACTTGAAGCGCCTTTTTTTATTTAGGGATATTCAGTAAATAAAAAACCAATCCCAACACTTTCACAATGAATATGTTGGGATTTTTTGTATCTTTGCGCATTACCTCGAAAATACGGATTGCAAGCCAAAATCGGGGTAACCTA
>WQWP01000095.1 GCA_009787485.1 Lentimicrobiaceae bacterium
ATCATTCATAAAAAAATTAACCAAAAAAATGTAGCGATGGAAAAATTTGAAAAAAACGAAGTATTGTCAAGAGCAGTGAGAGCCGGAAAGCGCACCTACTTTTTTGATGTAAAAACCACAAAATCGGAAGAAAAATATTTGACGATTACTGAGAGTAAACGCCGGTTCAACCCTGATACAGGGTTGTTTACGTATGAAAAACACAAATTGTTTTTATACAAAGAAGATTTTGAAAAGTTCCAAAATGCGTTAGCCGGAATTTTAAATTTTATTGAAACCGGACAACTTCCCGACGACAGTTTGTTTGCATTTGAAAATCCAAGAACCGAAGGACCAGAATCTTCCGATATTAACTTTGAAGATTTAGACGCGTAAGCATGGGAAAAATCATTGCCGTTGTTAATCAAAAGGGAGGAGTAGGGAAAACCACAACAGCCGTCAATTTGGCGGCATGTTTGTCTATTTTAGAACATAAAACCCTTTTGATTGACGCCGACCCGCAAGCCAACGCCACCATCGCCGTAGGAATAGAAGAAAAAGATGTGGAATTTTGTGTCTATGACACGCTGATGGGCAATCAATACATATCGGATATCGTAAAAAAAACAGATACGCCCAATTTAGACCTCATCCCTTCTTACATTGATTTGGTGGGCGCCGAAATTGAAATGATTAACATTGACAGAAGGGAATACCGCCTGCGCGACGTATTGCAATCTATCAAAAATGAATATGAATTTATCATTATTGATTGCGCGCCTTCGTTGGGATTAATTACCGTAAATGCTTTGGTAGCTGCCGATTCTGTAATTATCCCCGTGCAATGTGAATATTTTGCATTGGAAGGCTTGGGCAAATTGCTGAACACGATACGAATCGTACAAAATGGCATGAACCCGCAATTAGGCATCGAAGGTATTTTGCTTACGATGTATGATACGCGAACGGCACACTCTAACGCTGTAGTGGAAGATGTAAAACAATTTTGCAAACATATTGTTTTCGACACCGTAATTTCTCGCAATGTGCGCATTAGCGAGGCCCAAAGCAACAGCCTGCCCATTATTTTGTACGATATTAAATCGAAAGGAACGATTAATTATTTGAATTTAGCCAAAGAGGTTTTATTAAAAAACGGATACACGCCAAAATCATAACACCATGGAAAAGAAGCACCCCAACAGATTAGGCAGAGGTTTAGAGTCATTACTGGGAAACGCCGGCATTCCTATTGCCACCGATGCGCTTTTGAAAACCCCTTCCGCCAATTCCATGATTCGTTTGGATTCGATAGTGGCTAACGAAGAACAGCCTCGTAAAGAATTTAATGAAAACGCTTTACAAGAGTTGGCACGCTCTATTCAATCTTATGGTATTATTCAGCCGATTACGGTGCGACCGGTACAAAACGGTAAATATCAACTCATTTCCGGCGAGCGAAGATACCGCGCCGCTATGCTGGCAGGTTTGCACGAAATTCCTGCTTATGTGCGCACGGTAGATGAAATTTCTGCACTGCAAATGGCATTAGTAGAAAACATTCAACGGGAAAATTTAAACGCCATTGAAATTGCGCTTACTTACCAACGTCTTTTAAATGAGTGCAATCTGTCGCACGAAGAACTGAGCCTAAAAGTAGGGAAAGAACGCGCCACCGTTACCAATTTCCTTCGATTGCTTCGCCTGACCAAAGAAGCGCAGCAAGCCATCTGCGAAAAACAGATCTCCATGGCACATGCACGTGCGCTGGTGGCAATAGAAGCCATTGAGCTTCAAAAGAAAATATTAAAAGAGATTATTAACAATCAACTTTCCGTACGACAAACCGAAGCCTTAGTAAAAGAACACACCTCAAAAATAAAGCCAGCCAAAACCAAAGTTAAAATTGCGCTTGCCGACCATGTGATGGCTTTTTCAAGAAACTTGTCGGAAAGATTGAAAACTAAAGTATCTATCCAAAAAGAAATCACAGGAAAAGGAAAGATTTCCATTTCGTTCAAATCTGACGAAGAATTGGAAAATATAATCAAATCAATGAGCTGATAATCAAGATGTGTAATGAAAAAAACATTATTAATATCTTGCCTCCTAATATTCATTATTCATTATTCATTATTCCATTGTAACGCCCAAACTGACACAACCGCGCTGCAAACCGAATCAGTAAAGATAAGAACCCACAGCCCAAAAAAAGCCAGTTGGTTAGCTTTAATTCCGGGCGCCGGACAAATTTACAACAAAAAATATTGGAAACTCCCCATCGTTTACGGCGGTTTAGGAAGTACCGGTTTTTTAATTTATTATTATGGAAACCAAACCTCCATATATAGAAAAGAATATGTATTAAGAGCTACTGAGATTGAAGAAGGTCGTAATCCTGCTTTAGAAAACATGTCAACGGAAACCATTTTGGAACAAAGAAATATTTATCGGAGAAATATGGAAATATGTGTGGCCGCCTGTTTCATCGTTTATGCATTGAGCATTGTAGATGCTTCGGTAGATGCGCACTTATTTTATTACGACGTTTCCGATAATTTGTCATTAGGAATTAAGCCCAAAATTGATTATAACCCAGTTACCAAATCTACTACTCCGGGTTTGGCATTAATTGTTAAATTTTAATTATGAAACTCTGCATCATCGGTTACGGAAAAATGGGGAAAGCGCTTCACCGCTTAGCGCCTCAATACGCTTTTTCCGATTTTGTTATCATTGATAATGAAGAAGATTGGTTACACAAACAAAACGATTTTAAAAATTGTGATGTGGCGATAGAATTTTCTACGCCGCAAACGGCGTTGGGGAATGTGTTGAAATGTTTTGAGATGCAAATACCTGTGGTTTCGGGAACTACCGGGTGGGGTAACGTAGAGACGGATAATTATCCGTCTCTACAGAATGCACCGGTTTCTTTTATTTACGGTTCCAATTTTTCCATCGGCGCCAACATTTTTTTCAAACTAAACGAGTGGCTTGCCCAACAGATGAAACAGCAGCCCAACTATGCGGTTTCCATCGAAGAAACGCACCATATCCACAAAAAAGACACGCCGAGTGGCACTGCGCTTACAATTAAACATGGTATTTTAACACAATTTGACCATCCAATAAATATCCCCATTATTTCTCACAGAGAAGGCGAGGTCGTTGGCGAACATCTTGTAAATTACAATTCTATTGAAGATTTGATACAGATAAAACATAGTGTTCATACACGGGATGCCTTTGCGCACGGGGCTTTGAAAGCGGCGGCGTGGTTGCTCAAACACCCCGGAGTTTATGCCTTTGAAGATATTTTCGACAGGGTAATAATATAACCAATATTTCATTATTTTTGCCCCCGCAAAAAAACTAATCAACTCATCATCTAATCATCTCATTATCTAATCACATTGGGGTCGTTTGGTTTCGACAGCATGTATGTGGATTTGTAAGCATGTCGGAGGTTGTGAGACGGTTCCGTTAAAAACTAACTCTCGTAGCCAATAAATGGCAACTCTTATGCAATCGCTGCTTAACAGCGCGATTCCCGACGCATAAACCAGGTTTATTGCCTCGGGTGTTTCCCCGGAAGCTTGGCTTTTCGGCGTCCGGTACGAAGCATCGTAAATGAAAAGATAGCCGATGCAGGCTTCGATGCAAAGGCGAAACTTTAGAAGATAAGCGAAGGCGTAGTTCGCCGGGTACTTTCCCTTCGCCCACAATCAAACTCCGGATAAACATGTAGAAAGCATTTTTGCAACACGTTTGGACGCGGGTTCGACTCCCGCCGGCTCCACAGAAAAAATTGAGAATTAAGAATTAAGAATTGAGAATTTAAGATTTAATTCTCAATTTTTAAATATTGCTACTTTCCTTACTGCTATATTTTCCTGAGAAATTAATCTAACCGTATAAATTCCGGTAGAAACCTGAAGCGAAATCGTTGTTTCTGCACCCGCTACAACACCTTGGTAAACCAAGCGTCCCATCATATCCAATATTTCAACCGTTGGTAGAGGCGTTGCGCGCAATGCCCCTACGTTTTGGATGTAAACATGATTTGAATGGCTGAAGATTTTCACATTACGAAACTCATTTTCATCAATATTAAAAGGAATGAACTCAACATGTATGGTATGGTCGCTCATAATATTATCGAATAAATAATAGCCATTTGTAATCGCATCCGGATTAGATACTCCATCCACCAAAACCTCTGCAATGCAGTAGTTAACATTTGGGATAAAGGTAAAGTTGCGCGAACTACCTTCCTCCACAATGATTGTGCCCCACGGCGAAATGACTCCGTTTATGCCCGCAGTAGCGGTAATTGTAAATGTAGCGATACCTTTTCCGGACAACAACACTATCTTATCCGATACTCCCGGAGCGCTGAAAGTAATCGTGGCATCATATATTTTTCGTTCTGTAGGTGAAAAGGTTACGGCAAGTGTTCCTCCTGTAAGAGGATTCCATGTTGTTTGTGATATACTGAATGCTTCCGCATCTGCACCACTCGTAATGTATCTCCGATGTTGTTTGAAGTAAGAGTAATTAACTGTTTATTATAATCAAACAGGCGGTAACGTTCCACATTCTGAAACATAGCTCTTACAGCGGGATTTTCGCTTTCCTGCGCTTGAAGATTTTTGGCACCCTGCGCATTAATATCAATAAGATTTTGTGAAATTACAGGGATACAACAGCATACCAAAAATAAACCTGTTAAAATTTGTTTTAAAACATTTGTAAATAGCATTTTCATAACTAAAATCTTTAAATAAAAATATTGGCGAAAATAGTATTAATATTTCACATCACATTTATGTTTAACTTTTAATATATTTTTGCAACGTTTTAACCCCAAAAAACTACTACCCTCCCAACATTTAAAATTCTTAATTCTTAATTCCTAATTCTTAATTCCTAATTCCTAATTCCCCATGCATTCCATCTGCTTCCATTTCCAAGTAAACCAACCGTGCATCCTGCGCACGTACCGGTTTTTCGACATTAATCAAAAACATGATTATTTCGACGTCTATCAAAATAATTACTGGATCAATCGTTTGGCAGAAAGAAGCTACCTGCCTGCCAACCAAATGATTTTGGATGTTATTGAAAAATATGGCAATGACGTGGCTTTCAGTTTCAGCATCTCCGGAACCACGATTCATTTATTTAAGCAATATTGCCCGCAGGTAATTGATAGTTTCAAAGAGTTAATTGCTACCGGTCGGGTAGAGGTTACCGGAAACACTTTCTCGCACAGTTTGGCATCTATCAACAACAAAACTACCTTTGTAGAGCAGGTGAAGCTGCAGGAAAAATTGCTACAGGAAACCTTTGGTGTGAAGCCGGTTACATTTTGTAATACGGAGATTATTTACTCCGACGATATTGGCGAATGGCTGTTTGAGTTGGGCTACCGTGTGGTTTTAACTGAAGGCGCCAAACATATTTTGGGTTGGAAAAATCCGTGCTACTTATACTGTAACCCTTTTCAAACGGAACAAAAACTCTTGTTAAGAAGCTATCAACTTTGCGATGATATTACGTTGCGTTTTTCAGATAAATCATGGAACGAATATCCGCTTACTGCTGAAAAATATATCCATTTTTTAAGCGGTCTTGCCTCTGATGCACAATACATTAATCTTTTTTTCGATTACGAAACCATTGGCGATTATCATCCTAAGGAAACCGGCATTTTCGATTTCTTTCATGCACTTTTCTCCCAATTAGCAACATCGAAAAAGTTTAGTTTCATCATGCCAAAACAAGCATTAATATCGAAAGTGCAGGCGGCTACATTGCACGTGCCCTGGCCTATTTCCTGCTCCGGCGATGAAAAAGATATTAACGAATGGTTAGGCAACGAGCTGCAACAAGAAGCATTTGAGCAACTTTACAAATTAGAGCCGCTCTATTTGACATCTAAAAACGAAGAAGCCAAACACGCATGGCTGTGCATGCAAAATGCACTTTATTATAACTTCATGGGCACTAAGTGGTTTCCCCAAACTGCCGTAAAAAAACATTTCGAAGTGTATCCTTCACCTTATCAAGCATTTATAAACTATATGAATGTCTTAAATGATATGAAGTTGCAGATGGGGAATAAACAACGGCAAAACGTATAAACCACGCCTTAATTGAGAATTGAGAATTGAGAATTAAGAGAAATAACTCCTTAACTCCTTTAACTTTGAACCTTAAACCTATAAACCCATTAACCGTTAACCGTTAATATATAACAATAATAACAAAATACAATATTTCCTCAATCAGCAGTAGTTTGTTAAAATTTTTCTACTTTCGCGGAGCGAAAATTAACAGTAAAATGCCGCCCCGAAATCCCAACACATTACCCCAAAACGATATGAGATTATCAGATATGCGACTATCCGATATGCGACAGTCGGAAATCGGAAAATCGAAAATCGAAATTTTTCGGCATCTACCCCCCCCCCCCGTGCTGATTATCAGTTAGTTACAGCGTTTTCCACTAAAGTGCCCAGGCAGATTTTTTTGCTTGGTGTCTGCAGCACAAGATTCCTCACTTCGCTATGCTTCGCTCGGAATGACGATGAGGTGGCAGGGACGGCAAGAGGTTTCTCGCTCGCTACGCTCGCTCGGAATGACGACGTTGCGACACGAATGCGAAAGAAAATGAGGAAAGCGCGGCGCGCTTATTTCAAATATAAGGAAAGGCTTTCCTGCGCCGCGCTTTCCTCATTTTCCCCTTTTATGCGTAATGCCCGGTGTCATTCCGAGCGAAGCGAGGAATCTCAAACAATCACGCTACCCTCGTTATTCCGATCTCACGCAACAAAGGAATCTCCAACAATCACGATTCTCCAAATTAACCATTAAATATTAACCAATTAAATATTATTCTTATGAAAAAAAATTATGTTTTCTTAGTGTTTTCCCTGCTTTTTTGCTTTGGAAAACTTAATGCACAAGTAACCATTGGCGCCGATGTTGAGCCACAGCCATTTTCGGTGCTTGAACTTATGGGGCAGTATGAAACCGACGTTTTTGGCGGATTGCGGCTGCCGCAGCTCTCTTCCGGACAGCGCGATGCGCTTGGCGCAACCTTAACCACATCAACCTTAGCCGAAGGGCTGATGATTTTTAACACCACTACCAAATGTATTGAGTTTTGGAACGGCACCGCGTGGAAATCGTTGTGCGATAGCGGCACGGGTGGTGGTGGTACTGGTCCCGGTGGCGGCACAGGCGGCGATTCTGGTCCTTGGGGACACATTGAATGTGGTGCCTACATTGCGCCCGGCGTTTACAAGAAGTTTATGTGCCGCAATTTGGGTGCAGACCCTAACGCCCACCCTTTTTATCCTTCTGCTGATTTAAACGGCGATTATTACCAATGGGGCGCTCCCATGCCTGCGGCTACATGGAATACTATTATTACCCCTATACCTTGGACTGTTCCTGCCGCTTATTATGGCGATAAGGATAACCTTACCGCTACTGATGCAAAGGTAAAAAGCATTTACGACCCTTGTCCTCCGGGGTATCGCGTTCCTACTTATGCTGAATGGCAGGGTGTATATAACACTGCCCTTAACCCTAGAACAGTCATTGGCGATATGACCAGCACCGCAGGTCCCGACAGATGGAGTGGCATTATGTTTGGCGACAACCTCTTTTTGCCTGCTGCCGGCTGCCGCAGCTTCAGCATTGGCGCGGTGCTCGATCGGGGCGCGAACGGCTCCTATTGGAGCTCGCGGATGCTCGATGCCACGTACGCTTTCACCGCGGACTTCGACAGCGGCAACGCGGTCATGGGCAGCAGCTACCGCCGCGCGTACGGGCAATCTCTCCGCTGTATAGCAATAGATTAATTGCGGCGGTAGGTTTCTCGCTTCGCTCGAAATGACGACGAAGTGTGGGGGCGGAGGCAGTAGGTTTCTCGCTTCGCTCGAAATGACGGGAGAATTAAAAATTAAGAATTAAGAGATAAAAGCTTCGCGATAAAAGCCTGCGGCGATAAAAAGATAAACTTTGAACTTTAAAAACTTAATAACCATTAACCACTTATCACTAATCACTAACCACTAATTACGTTCTTTGACATCTTGGTTTATACGGAATCTTACTGTGTTTTTACGTACTGTTTTTCTTCTGCCTTACTGTACGTTTAAACTTCATCAATGCTAAATTTACCTCCCATGTGGTTTCTGCATCTGTAACTTCTAAACTGTCTCCCAAAAGATCGGCAATGATTTCGCCGCTTTTTTGCAACAAAGATTTTTGAGTAGGCTCGTCATGGATTTCAGAAAATTGAGAAATTGTACGGGAAAGTTCACGTATTTTAGCAAAGGCTTCCACAATAGCAATGGTAGTTTGAGTGGCTCTTGGGCTCTTTAAGATGGTTGCCAGCATGTAGAGACCTTTTTCGGTAAATGCCTTAGG
>WQWP01000096.1 GCA_009787485.1 Lentimicrobiaceae bacterium
CAACCGAAGCCCCAAACTTCGACAAAACCTTAGACCTCACAAAGGTAAAACCTTACGGCGATACCATGAACGACGGTAAAATACAGCTAAGTTTTACCTTGCCCGTGCCCGCCGGCGATGAGGCGATAGAAGCAGCCAAGCAATTACTGAAAAAGTTAGGATTTGAAAACCCGCAAGTAGCTTTTTACAAAGAGCTTACAGAAGGATTTGCCTTCTTTAACTGCTACGGCACCAGCACCCAAAGCGTGGATTATACCACGATACACGTTCCCAAAGTGGAATCGAACAAGATGGATATGCACGAAACCGATGACTTCATCCGCCAACATATCGGCAGAAAAATTGTGGTGATTGGCGCCAGCACCGGAACCGACGCCCACACCGTTGGGATTGACGCCATTATGAACATGAAAGGCTACGCCGGCCATTACGGATTGGAACGCTACGAGATGATAGACGCCCACAACTTGGGCAGCCAAATCCCTAATGATGAGTTTATTGCCAAAGCCATTGAGCTGAAAGCCGATGTGCTGTTAGTTTCGCAAACCGTAACCCAAAAAGACGTGCATGTTGGAAATTTAGTAGAGCTGATTGAAATGTTGGAAGCAGAAGGCTTGCGCGATAAGTTGTTGGTTGTTTGCGGTGGTCCCCGTATCTCGCACGAATTGGCGAGAGAATTAGGCTACGACGCCGGCTTCGGAATGAATTCGTATGCGGATGATGTGGCTTCGTTTGTGGCTACTCAGATGGCTCAGAGAAAAATGTGAACCCAATTGAATACAATAATGTAAGGTATATTCCCGAAAAATTATTGGAGCATATATCGCGCTTGTAATGATGAAAATTTCAAAGAACTTGTTTTTTTCAAAAATAATTGTTATTTCGCGTGACAAAATAAAACCGCAAAACTATATGATTTTACAAAGTTTTGCGGTTTTATAAAACCGCAAAACTAATCAAATATTAAAAGTTTTACGATTATGATAGTAAGAAAACAATACATTACCCGCCTGAAAAATATGTTGGGTATAAAAGTAATTAAAGTAATTACAGGACTTCGTCGTGTTGGAAAAACAACACTTTTCAAACAATTCCAACAAGAATTGAAAAATAGTGGAGTTGAGGAAAGAAACATAATTTATCTGAATCTCGAAGAAATGGAAAATGAAGCGCTTTTGGAACGCCATGTTTTGCACGATTATATCATGCGACTTGCTGACAGAAACACAACAAATTACGTTTTTTTGGACGAAATTCAAATGGTGCCGGAATTTGAAAAACTGATTGACAGTTTATTTGTCAAAGATTTTATTGACATTTATATAACGGGGTCAAATGCGTGGTTCTTGTCGTCAGAACTTGCTACTTTGCTCACAGGCAGATATATTGAAATCCCCGTCCTACCGCTGTCATTCAAAGAGTTTTCATCTGTTTTCACAAAAAGTAAAGCCGAAATTTTTGAGGATTATATTACTTTTGGCGGAATGCCCGAAGTATCAAATATTTTACAACTAAATAATGAGCAAGAAATTACACCGTATTTGACGAATGTTTATCGAACAATTTTAGAAAAAGATATTTACAAACGCAACAAAGTTAAATCGAAGTTTGATTTTGAAAATATTGTAAATTTCATGTTTGATTGTGTTGGCAGCATAGTGTCTCCTAATAATATTGCCGAAACTGTAACAGCTAATGGCAATAAAATTGACAACGAAACTGTAGAAAATTATTTGTCGGTTTTGGAAGACAGTTTTTTGTTCAACAAAATTTCCCGTTACGATATTAGAGGTAAAAAGATGTTGCAAACGCTCAAAAAATTTTACGTTGCAGATACAGGATTCTTGCTTGCCATTTTAGGACGAAATGCGCAAATAAATCGCGGATATTTACTTGAAAATCTTGTTTTTTTAGAACTTAAAAGACGTTACAAAGAAATTTATATTGGAAAAGTTTTACAAACAGAATGTGATTTTGTATGCAAAGACGATAAAGGACTTATCGCCTATTATCAAGTTTCATTAACCGTAAGAGAGCAAAAAACTTTAGATCGGGAACTTGCACCATTCTCAAAAATCAACAATCATTTCCCAAAATATTTGTTAACTCTCGATCCCGAAGAACCAACTTATGATGGGGTACAACAAATAAACACAATAAATTGGTTATTGTGTAATTAAGCAATAACCTGTAAAATATTATCTTTGCACCTCAAAAGAATGATTTATATGAGTTCAAAACCTTACAACTTCCTCATCGTTGGCGCCGGCCTTTTCGGAGCAACATTTGCCCACCTTGCCACCAAAGCCGGAAAAAAATGTCTGATAGTGGATAAACGTAACCACATCGGCGGAAACTGCTTTACGGAAAAAATAAACGATATTAACGTCCATAAATATGGGGCGCATATCTTTCATACTTCCAATAAACAAGTGTGGGATTTTATTACAGAACTCGTTCCCTTTAATCATTATGTTAATTCGCCGGTTGCGAATTACAAAGGCAAACTCTACAATTTGCCTTTCAATATGAACACCTTTTATCAATTATGGGGAGTGATCACTCCAGAAGAAGCAATAGCCGAAATTAACAAACAAAAAGCAGAATTTAAACATATTACAAATCCTAAAAATTTGGAAGAACAAGCTTTAGTTTTAGGAGGAAAAGATGTGTATGAAAAGCTGATTAAAGGCTATTCGGAAAAACAATGGGGTATGAAGGCCACGGATATTCCTGCTTTCGTAATTCGCCGGTTGCCTTTTCGTTTTATTTTTGATAATAATTATTTTAATGATCCTTGCCAAGGCATTCCAATAGGTGGTTATACATCGTTATTTGAAAAACTTTTGACAAGCTGCGAAGTTATGCTGAATACGGATTTTCTTCTATGTAAAGATGAACTCTCACAAAAAGCAGAAAAAATAGTTTATACCGGACAGATTGATGCCTTTTTTGGATACTGCTATGGAAAGTTAGACTATAGAAGCCTCCGGTTTGACCACCAAATTTTACAAAATCAGGAAAACTTTCAGGGAAATGCCGTCGTAAATTATACTGATGCAGAAACCCCTTTTACCCGTATTATTGAACATAAACATTTTGAGTTCGGCAAACAGCCGGATACGGTAATTACTTATGAATATCCTGAGCCCTGGACTCCCGAAAAAGAGCCTTATTACCCCGTAAACGATGAAAAAAACAGCGCCCTCTATCAGCGCTATAAACAGCTGGCAGAAGCAGAACAAAATGTTATTTTTGGAGGACGTTTGGCAGATTATCAATATTATGATATGGACAAAACAATAGCAGCAGCAATCTCAAAATTTAATGTATGAACAAATTACGACAGTTTCTAAGCGCCATTTTTGTAAAATATCGCCAACTTATTCTTTATGGTATAATTGGCGCTACAAGTGCAGGATTAGATTTTATTATTTATTCCACACTTTGTTATTCAGATGTTAATTATCAGATTGCAAACATAATAAGCACACATTGTGGGATTTTTTGCAGTTTTTTGCTGAACCGGCATTTTAACTTTAAAGTTAAAGACAAATTTTTTAAACGATTTTTTTCATTTTATATAATTGGTTTGGTAGGACTTGCGCTAACATGGCTACTATTATTTATTTTCGTTGAGATGATGGACATGAATGAACTCATTGCAAAATTAATTGCTATTTTTGCAGTTGCTATTGTGCAGTTTATTCTAAACAAATTTATTACATTCAAAAAAACAAAAAAAATAGAATTATGAGCGATATTTTATACATAGTAATGCCTGCCTATAATGAGGCAGATAACATCAACGCCGTAGTGGAACAGTGGCACCCCATTGTTGAAAAAATCGGAAACGGCAGCAAATTGGTCATCTTTAACGATGGGAGTAAAGACAATACTTACCAAAAAATGCAGGAGCTTGCCGAAAAGTATCCTTGCTTTATTGCAGAAACCAAGCCCAATTCCGGCCATGGCGCCACCTGCCTCTATGCTTACCGGTATGCGATTGAGAAAAATGCAGATTTCATTTTTCAAACCGATTCCGACGGGCAAACCGATCCGGACGAATTTTGGAAATTTTGGGAGCATCGCCATCAATACGATCTGGGCATCGGCATACGCAATGCCCGCCAGGATGGCTTTTCGCGGGTAGTGGTCACAAAAACGCTGCGATTTATTGTTTGGTGCATTTTCGGCGTATGGGTGAAAGACGCAAATACCCCGTTTCGTTTAATGAAACGTGAAAATTTAATCAATTACCTTGCTATTATTCCTGAAAACTTTTTCTTGGCAAATGTGGTGTTGTCTGTTATTAGTGCGAAGAAAAAAGAGAAAATTTTCTGGTGCCCCATCACATTTAAACCCAGACAAGCCGGCGTAAACTCCATCAACATAAAAAGAATTATTAAAATCGGATTTAAAGCGTTGAAAGATTTTAGAACCATAAATAAACAACTTAAAAAAAGTTAAGATGAAACAGTTTTTTATAGAAAACAAAAAAAACCTGTGGTTTTGGACATTTTTAATTTTAGCGGTAGGTGCTTTTTTCGCCATGCCCATTATGAGCAAAGATGCCGGACAATCGGGCGATGAATACTCGCACCATGAGCAATCGAAGTACGTTTATAATTATTACGCTTCATTTGGGAAAGATACTACTGCCATAACTCCTCGCCCAAAAGATTATAACCAGCCTTATTATGGACAATTTGCAGATAATCTAGCTTATTTTGTCGCAAAAACATTTTCTATTAGTGATGAGTATCTTGTGCGCCACTGTGTGAATAGTCTTTTCGGGTGGTTAGCCATCCTGTTTTCTGCATTAATAGCTTATCGCATAGCAGGTTGGCGAGCGGGCGTCATTACGTTTATTTTATTGTTTTTATCCCCTCGTTTCTTAGGCCATTCATTCAATAATTTAAAAGATATTCCCTTTGCGGCTTCCATTGTCATGGCGTTGTACTATATTCTTCGGTTTACACAGCAATTTCCAAAAATAAGAATCTCAACAGCCGTTCTATTAGCTTGTGCTATAGGCATTTCTATTGCTGTGCGGGTAGGAGGGCTTATATTATTTCCCTATTTTGCCATGTTCGCATTTCTCCACTTTCTATTGCGTAATTATAAAAAACCGGGGTTATTCAGTAAAACATCCCGCTCGGAGTTTGTAAAATTAATAGGATGGGGCGTCGGTATCGCTTTCGTTGGATACATTATGGGTGTGCTCTTATGGCCCTTCGCCATACAAAAACCTATTGATAATGTTGTATTTGCTTACAAAAACATGTCCGCTTTTGCCATTGGAATCCGCCAACTTTTCGATGGTTCTATGCAATGGTCGGATATGCTGCCCTGGTATTACACTCCTAAGTTTATACTTATGACAATCCCGATAGCCGTAATTATTGGTTTACTGTGCTTTTTTGTTTTGCTATGGAAAGATAAAAAGAATTATTTTAACTACTTTTTCGTTTTTTTCTGCTTTTTCTTTCCTATTTTTTGGATTGTTTACACGGGCGCAAATGTTTACGGCGGCTGGCGACACTCGTTATTTGCCTATCCGCCTATGGTGGTAGCAGCCGGTTTGGGGTTTAATTTAGCCATTGAGTGGGTTTCACAAAAAGTAATAAAAGAAAAAGATCATCCCCAAAAATTATAAAATACGAGAAATACAATCCCGAAAAATTGCCAAATTCGGTGAATATGGAAATTTTATTCAATCACATTGCATAATATATTATGAAATCATTCAATCACATTGCATAAATTTTTATATTTTTGCCGAAAATTAAAACAATATAATGAAAGAGATTTTGCGACAGGTTATTTTAGATCAACAACAGCAACAGTACGAGCATTCTGTTGAGCGGAAAATTGATCAACAACTTGTTAATAGTGGCGAAATTTTGATTATTTCGGGATTACGACGCTGCGGAAAATCAGTCTTATTACAACAAATCAGAGCTAAACAAACAGAAAAAGACTACTTTATTAACTTTGACGATGAGCGCTTGGTGGGTTTTGGTGTAGAACATTTTCAAGTATTA
Source organism: Lentimicrobiaceae bacterium (assembly GCA_009787485.1). GTDB lineage: Bacteria > Bacteroidota > Bacteroidia > Bacteroidales > WCHB1-69 > WRNX01. Next base: position 6,048 of record WQWP01000096.1, read on the forward strand.
AACGAAGTTTTTATGGAACTTTTTGGCGTTCAAAAAAAATACTACTTCGATGAAATTCAAAATATTATTGGTTGGGAACGATTTGTAAGACGCCTGTATGATTCCGGAAACAAAGTTTTTATTACCGGTTCAAATGCAACCATGCTGAGTAAAGAATTAGGAACGCATCTTACCGGTCGTTTTTGCCGCCATGAGTTGTATCCTTTTTCGTTTCGGGAATATTTGATTTACAATAATGTTACCTTCTCTCAAAACGATATTTCTTCTACACAAGGTAGGGCAATGTTTGTAAAATATTTTCATCTTTATCTTACAATGGGTGGTATTCCACAATACTGTATTTCAAAAAATGAAAACGTGTTGCGTAATTTATACGAAAGTTTAGTATATCGGGATATTATTGTAAGACATAAAATCAGCAATGAAACGGAGTTGTTGCAATTATTGAAATACTTGGCCACAAATGCTGCGAATCCTGTTTCATACAACAATCTCTCTGAATTATTTTCTATAAAGCACTCAAATACAATAAAAAACTATATCAAAGCTATTGAAGACACCTATCTTCTGACACAGGTTTACAAATACGATTATGCCTTAAGAAAACAACTCATAAATGCCAAAAAATGTTACTTTGCGGATAACGCCTTGTTGCATCGTATAGGTTTTAAGGCTACCAATAACTTTGGACAATTACTTGAAAATATGGTTTTTATCGAGTTAAAGCGAAAAGGGAAATCTGTTTTTTATGCACAAAACGGTTATGAGTGCGACTTCTTAATTGAAGAGCAAAACCGCATAACGCTTGCCATACAAGTTTGTTATGATTTGGATAATGAAAAAACAAAAAAAAGAGAAATTTCAAGCTTGGTTAAAGCCATGGATTTATATCAATTACAAGAAGGATATATTTTCACATTAGATACAGAATATGAATTAGTAATTGAAAATAAGACAATTAAATTAATTCCTGTTTGGAAATGGTTATTAATATAAAATTTAAAATACTTATGAATAAAACAACAAAAATCATCCTCATTAACGTAGCCGCCATCTTAGTTATCCTTTTGCTTTTGTGGAATCCTATTCGGCATATTGTTAAAAATCATCCTTATCAATATGTTTATTTTAATGAATTGGCCGGTGGCATGGACAAAGCATACGGCAATCATGAAATGGACTATTATTACCATTCTACTCGCGAAGCCTCCGAATGGGTCATCGCCCATGCGCAAAGATCGGGGTTGGAAACCGGTGATAAAATAAGAGTGGCTTCCTGGCATATTATGTCGGTGCAACATTTTTTTAGAAACGATACTGCTGATTATCAAGTTGTTTTTTCAAGATGGTATGAAAAAGGAAATAACGACTGGGATTATGCCATTTTTACCATAACCGGTATGATGCCGGAAGAGATAAAGAGCGCCGGTTTTCCTCCGAATAATACGGTGTATGCCGTAAAAGTGGATGACAAACCGATTGCTTTAGTGTTAAAACGAGAAACCAAAGATGATATCGCCGGCTTCCAGTTGAAAAATCAAAGAGAGTATCAATCTGCTGTTTATCATCTGAAAAAAGCGATAGAAACAGATCCCACCAATATTGCAGCCTATATGAATATCATTGAATCTTTTTTTAATACCGGCAAAATAGATTCTGCTAAAATTTATATTGATAGATTATTGGAATATGTACCTTATTATGAACCATTAAATTATATGCTGGCACATTATTATAGCGCTACCAATCAACCAAATGAGGCATTGCGTGTATTAAAAGCCATTCGTGAGAAGAATGTACAATTTGTTGCTGCCTATAATTTTGCGTTTCAAATATATGTACAACAAAATGATCTTAAAAATGCGGAAAAGATGATATTGGGCCTATTGGCAATCAATCAGTTAGATGAACAAAACTTTAAAAAATTAATTTCCGTTTATAAAGCACAGGGATTAGACGAACGTGGCGCATACAAAAAAGCATACAGAAAATATATAGAGGCTTTTGAAAAATTAGGTAAAAAAGAAGAAGCGCAAATGTATCGGGATGCGTTGAAGAGGTTATAAGTGCGTTCGGCGGCGGCTCTGCCGCCGCCGAACAACCACTATTCCATCACACACCTCACACTCAACCCATCCATCTTGTTTTTCAAATCACTCAGGAGGTAGTTACAGTAATAAGTCAGGTAGAAGTGGTAGGCGTTGGCGCCCGCAGGGGTGTCGC
>WQWP01000097.1 GCA_009787485.1 Lentimicrobiaceae bacterium
AGTGTTATAACCCGCTAACATTCCGATTGATTTTGAGGCGGGCAAATATAAAACAAATTTTAAACGGTGTAAAACTTCATCCCGTAGGGATGCAATATCGGTAGAAACGAGCGTGAGGGTGCAGAACCGGCATGCCGTCAGGTATGCAACCCATTGAATACAGGTTGCATACCTGACGGCGATCTTATCATTTATAAAATCGAAACCCCAGTGCAACACTAATTTGGCTCAAATTTTCAGGATCATTCAATTTTACATTCGTTAATTCGAGTAATGCTGATACGTGTAATCCAATGGCAAAATATTTGGTAACCAAAAAATCATATCCAATTTCAGCAAAAAAAGCAGCGCTATGTTTAGTGGTATTTTCTATTTCTTTTTTTTCTAAATAATTGCCTGTTTTCTTAGCGAGCATCGCTTTGTTGTTATACAAGAGATATCCGGCGCCCACATTTGCAAAAATGCAATGTTTTTTGGGTACAATAAAATATTGCGTGGCAATTAATGGTGCAAAATAATGAATGTCAACTAATTCAGACAACTGATGATAACCCTTAAAAACCTCTGCAATATCGTCGGTTACAGCATGAGCAACAGACCCGTTATATTTTATTCCAACCCCAATATACTTTGTAAAATAGTATGAGAAATCGGCTCCAAAATTTAACTTGTGTTTCAGCTTTTTGAAATGATTTTCCATGGTAAGGTAATCCGTTTCTGCAATGGGCGCCAGGCTATATCCATATCCTGCCTGAGCGCCAAGCTTTAATTTTGGAGTGTTTGGAGTGGCGTTTGCAGAAAATACGGGTAAGATCAGAAATGCTGTAAGAAATAAAATTTTTGATTTCATATTAAAATGGTTTATTTTTCGCCAAAACATACCGTAACTTTATTTGTATTAAAACCTCCGGAATAACGTAGATACTCGCTGACTATTTCGGGTAGCTCAATTTCTTGTGTCCCTTTTTCTTCTCCAGAACCGATAACATAACTTTTAATCTCATCTTGTCCTATTAAAAAAGTAAAACAACCTTCAACTATTTTATAACCAATAAGATTATACGTATCAACATGTACTTCACCTGGTTTTAAAAAAACAAACTGATCTTGAAGAAAACCTGAAATAATATTTTCAGGAGTAAGAAATGAGGGTGTGAAACTATTATAAAACCCTTGTGGGGTAGTTTTATAGTGTCTCTTCGAATATAAATAGTCGTAAATTTCATACAAACAACGTTCTACGCCAAGACTGAAAGAACGTTTTTCAATATAATCTACACTGCCACCCTCAATATCCCACCCACTATTATACCATGGACTCTTTCCCATTATTACATTAAAATTTTCATTTATATAATTTCCATGTGCCATTGCTCTCTTGAGAAGATCAAAATCAATATAATTTACCATAGCAAGACACAAAACCATAGGCTCACCGTCTTTTCTAGGGGATATCTTGAAAAAATAATAATTTGTATCACAATTATTACGGTAGGTAATATTCAATATGGGAATACTTTTCACTGAGTCTTTATTAAAAATATCAGGTCCCATTTTCCAAGTTACCGATAACTCTATGCTGATACACTGTGAAAACAGAAACTGCCCTTGCAGAAATAAAAATGCTGTAATAAATAATATTTTTAATTTCATATTAAAAAGGTTTATTATACAAATATGTCCATCTGTAATTTACAAAGTTTATTTTTTGTCTGTTTGCATCACTAATTTTCGACCAATCCACTTTTTGAGGATAATACTCATCCCCTAAAAAAAATTGATAGACACGGGCATAATATTCCATCGCATCAAGAAAATTTTCATCTTTATATGTTTTCAAATCTTCCCCAGCTAATAATAAAAACTGTGATACATGTACGAGTTCATGCCCCAAGGTATAGAACAATTTTTCCAAACTTGTAAAAGCATTTTCTTCATGCAGAGACATCGTTGAGCCACCTGCGAGTTTTCCATCATTAACGTCTGGATCTACCCAACCATTCTTGCCTTCCCAATTTCCCATTTTAATCCCTCCACTTGGATTTGGCGCATATTTAAACCATAAAAATTTCGCTGCATTAACAAATGCACTGTTTCTGTACTCGGCGGGTATTGGTTTTCCCGGATCTACACCAAGTTTTTTACTGGCGATGCCCAAGAAACGTTTTGACAATTTCAACAAAATAGGTCTATGCAAAACATTTTGCCATTCATTATCCGCCCCCATCGCCCAGCCTGTTCCAAATCTTACACTCCCTGGTCCTCCAAATGCAAGCGGTGTATATAATGCGTGCCCGTAGGGTACCGCGTTCACAGGATTATAATTAAAATAGCCCCCCGGCTCAGTTTTTCCACTTAGATAACTCCAGTTGAAGTAGCCATTAGGGCGCGTGTATCCATTCATTTTATCATCTATCCAAGTAAAACATTCACTTAGAAGTCTTGCAATAATAAAAAAATCTCCACTTGGGTCAACATATTGTAAAGGATTATTTAAACAGTAACTATAACGATTATAGCTTTGCGTAAAATCCGGTAATTGTACAAACTTATCCGGCGAGAAAAAGCGGGCAATTACCGGATCATACAACCGCCCATTCATGTTAATAATCTTGAAAAAAGGATAGTGCTCATGCCCCGTAAAACCACGGTCTGTAAGCTTAAAGTTCATAGAAGCAATGGTTTCCATTCCTAACGAATCGGTTGGCATCTCAGCATCTTCCATACTAAAACCATTTCTTGTACGATATATTAACCGGAAATTACCCCACGGGTCAAAGTAGTTGCGCTGTTTCACTCCCTTGTTGGCACCGGTAATGGCGCAATAGCTGCCCAAGTGGTCGGTATGGATGTAGTACATACTGTCGGTAGTAAAGCTGATGCTTTTCGGAAGTATGATGCCGCCGCCGGTAGTAGTATCCTGCTCAATGATGAGATTGCCAATGTACAGCGCTACCACACCATTGTCGCCATAAATATAGTGGTAGTGTTTTTTACGATAACCACTTGGGCCTCTGTCTATTTCGTAACCTTTGTTAATATAATAACGTGTAATTTCCTCGTTACCGTTCTTGTATCTCTCTGTCTTTTGGCGTTGTTGGCAAACATCATAAGAAAGGTCAAGCCCATAGTTACCTTCTGTAATTTTAGTGGGTTGGTTAAAGGAATTGTAGATTACAACACATTGATTATTAGACATGACATTGGTGCTTACCGGCTCTATTCGCCCTACCGCATGCGGTTTTCCCATGTACGTGTAGTATCCCACGTTAGAGTTATTACTGATATTTCCGTTGCTGTGGTAGGAAAATGTTTGCGGGGTTCCCGTTTGTCCCATAGCGCCGGAAGTAATTTTGGTAAGCCTGTCTAAATTATCATACTCGTATTTTTCTAAACGGTCTATAATATTTTCGGAACGCGAAATCATTAAGCCTTTATCATCGTAAGCATAGCGGTAGTTTAGAATGGCGCTGTCCACACCAATGATCCCAATGGGTCCTCCGGAAAAGCCGGTCGTACCGCCAGGACCGATAATTGCGGTATCCCCTGGATCAATTGTTCCTATCGTTATCATATTTCCGGTATTAATACGCGTAAGAAGCCCGTGTGTGTTATACGTATAATCTGTGGCCATGTCATTGCCAAAATAGCAGCGGTTGGGCTGTTGGTATTTATTTCGGGAGCTCACTCTGTAAATAAGGTCGTTATTGTCGCTACGGCGAATCTCATTTAGTTTTCCGGTTTCGGTATAACTGTAGGTTACCCCAAAACCCGACGGATAGGTAAGTGTGTGCAACTGCCCGTTTGCATTGTAGGTATAAATGTGCTTGCAAAGAGCGGCATTTGCATCTATAGACTTGGTATGCGTAGCCAAGCGGCCTAAGGCATCGTAAGAGAAAAGTTCTTGCGTTTGCGTGCCTGTTGATACCTTGTGTAATTTTCCTACCCCATGATTGGCTTCATCGTAATAATAATTAACAGTTTGCGGTGTAGCGCCGGTAAATTGTTTTTTAATTACCCGTCCTAATTTGTCGTATGTATAATAAGTAATATTATTACGTGCATCCTTTTGTTCCACCAATTCATTAAACCCGTTATAGGTAGAAACAATTTCTCCGGCATTGGGCTCTGTAATAGAGAGGCGATTGCCCCATAAATCGGACAAAATGGTAGTAGTAGCAGTACCATTTACTTTTATAGTAGTTTGATGCTTTTTATCGGAAGTAACCTCATATTGATATGTGATAGTTCCTCCATGATCTGTAGCGTTAACTATTCTTCCCAAGGCATCGTGAGTTTTAGAGGAAGACACATCACGCAAATTATCGGTAATAGTTACCTCTCTTTCATCGTATTCATAGAGTAAATCAGTATAAGGCGCCTTAACGGTTTTTTGTCTTCCGTATTCATCGTATGTATATTTACTCCAAGTTTTTGAGCCATCAGGTTCATTTAACTTGCTGTATGGATACGAAGTTTGTGTTACTTGTCCTTTTGCATTATAGCGGGTATCCAAGAAAACACCATCATCCATGCGGCACACTTCACGCCCTAAAATATCGTAATAAACTTCTAAGGTAGGTTTTCCAGTTGAGGTAGTAGTGGTGTAATAACTAGCATTAGGTATATATCTACCTGTATACCTGTCTATTGATATATTTGTATGAGTGCCGTCCGGATAAGTAATTTTTGTAAGATTTCCAAAGGAATCGTAACTGTAGGTTGTGGTAAATCCGTTCGGATCGGTTTCAGATAGCTTATTTCCTGTTTTAGCATCGTAAGTAAAATTTGTTACGTGATCTAAAGGATTTGTAATTTGCTTTAGAAAACGCTCCGTGTCATCGAAATTATACTTTTCTATTCGCGCTGTACAACCTGCTGCCGAAACGGTTTTTTCTTTAGAAATTCCTGTATTAGTATAATTTCCATACGAGGTTGTGATGGAGCCGTGAGGATTACCTTTTCGCATCCAAGCCAAACGTCCTTGTTGCCCATAACCGTAAGTAAGCGTATCAGTAATTTCAACAAATTGGTTATCAGGATTTCCGTATTCTTGCGTAGTAATAATTGTTTGAGGAACAGTTTTTTTATGATAGCTATTGGAAGTGGAAAGTGAAATATCATGGTAAGTATATTCTTTAGTTTCGAAACCTATAGGATCAAAGGAATAAGTTTCCGGATAAATCCAAGTTTTGCTCTCTTGCAATCGTCCTTTATTATTTAACACATTATTGGTAGATGTATAAGTATTAGAAAGCATATCATATTCACTTGTAAGAGCATAAGGTGCAAAACGAATATTAAAATCAGTAGATAGATCTTTTGCAAGAATATAGTAATGCTTTTTGCTTATTTCTTCATTGTTACAAAAACTTATTTGTTGTGCAGGAGATAATATTTGTATTGCATAAATGGTAATCCCAAAATTACAAGAATCTTTTCTATTATCTTGATTATTTACGCTAGTAAAACCTTTAAACCCTAAAAATGTTCTTCTAAGTGAACTATATATAGGGTTATGGTATCTATATTGCCATGTATTTAAACCATTGCCTATTCCATTCGATATTTTTAGAGAACTTACTACTGAAAAAAAGTATTTTTTAGAACTATTAATCCAATCATTTGCATAATGTAAACTTTGTGCAATATAATATTGAGACTTATAATTCAATTCTATAGTTTTTTCCATGCCATCTTTAATTTTTATGGGATATTCATATTGTTCATTTCGATGTAGATAAACAGCTCTTGGTTTATCCCTTGGCTGCTTTTGAGTTACAATATCTAAGATACCATCATTGTTAAAATCAGCTATATTGAAGCCTTTGGAAGGCGAAAAGCCCCCAGTTATGCCTTTAAATTGAGGCGTATAGCCATATTGGCCATTAATGCATTCTTTAGAATAAAGGATTCGTAAGTTATGCGGAGCTGCAAGTTCAATGATGTCGTCTTTCCCATCACCATCAAGGTCAGCTATTATTATTTGACACTGAGGAATATATTGCCCATTTGGAAGGACCTCACATCTTGGGGAAAGGTTGGTAATAATCGTAGAATCAGTATATGTTCCATCTCCTTTACCAAAGTAAAGTTTCCAGGAAAGACCGCCGTTAATGTACTCATAAGTTAATAGATCTGTTATGCCGTCGCCATTAAAATCACCGGAATATCTATCGTAACCATAAAAACTATATGAAACGTAATTACAATCAAAAGCTTCTGTTGCATTATTATAGTAGCAAACGTATAAACTATTACTCGTATAATTCAACTCAATATCAGTTTTTCCATCTCCATTAAAATCTCCAACTCTTACCCTGCAAAGGGTATTAAATGAAGGTAAACTGTGTGCCTCAGCTTTAAATTCGGAATCTATGAAAAGTTGAAGTGCCCAGCCGCCATCCTCACCTGTGCCCACGAATAGCATATCGGTCTTACCATCGCCATCAAAATCGCCAAATACCACTTGCCGAAAGTTTCTAATAAATATATGAGGTAAACTGTCTGGACCTAAATTCTCAAATTGCGTTACTCCATTTTGTAGTGAAAATATTTTAAACACATACGCTGTTGGTTCATAAGGCGATCGCTCTGCTGTTATTAGTTCATCACAACCATCTCCGTTAATATCTGCTGCATAGAAATAACACTTTGTTTCATCATCAAGAGAGACATCAACACGGCTTGTGTCCTTTAATGTAAAAGTTCCTGTTGCAGAACCGGCGTAAAATTTCCAATCTCTTTTTAAACTTCCTAGACCGTATGCAATATAATCGGTATATCCATCTCCATTAAAATCTCCCGTAATAATATATCCTTCTCCCGGAAAACTAGTGATTTCCTTCTCTTCTTTTTCATTGTTTTGAACTCCCCAAGTGATAGCTGTTTCATTAAGTCGTTCGGTTTCATTTTCGCCGTATAATATTACCTCTGTCAGGTGTGCAGTACGTTCTCCTGCATCATCTAAATTGTACTTGAATTCATACTTACGTACAATCGTATCTTTATAAAACACCGTAATAGCTTCTAATAATTGTGCTTGCGATATACCATAACCTCTTATAAAATAAATATTTGAATTTAAAGTATTGGTAGTATAATCGAATACTACTTTGGCGTATGGGGCAAATCCATTGCCTGTGTATTTTATTGAATCAATTAGAATTTCGCCACCGGTTCCTCCATAATGAAAAGTCATATAATTACCGTTGGCATCTGTTATTTTATTTATATACCAACTCAATATGTTATTGGAATTTTCCATTTTTTGCTGTGAATTCGTTGAGTTTCCGTATTCAATAATACTACCGTCATCGGTATATGCTTTAAAGTGCGCAATGTTATTGCCTGTTCCATAGGAAATAATGCGTGTAAAATTCTCTATTTCTGTAGCATATTCTCCTCCAACATTTCCGTAATCGCCTCTATTTAGCCTAAGTAAGCGTTCCCCATCTATCGCAAATTTATCGTCTTCATTAAAACTTATTGCTGTTACATTACCATTATCATAATAAGGCGTTTGCCCACATCTCGTTATCGCCGACAACCCCGCCAACCCCCATTTCATCCCCAACAACCCCATCCCGCCAAAACTGTTGTAAACAATAGAAAGATTCGGCTGCATCCCCATCGTTCCCGGCACCACCTCAATAGGAATCGTATAAGTAGCCGCGCCCATCGGCGAAACATCAATAACGCCCGGAATGGCGCCCACAGGATTGGAAGTTTGCGCTTGCAGCATAAAGCCGGTTGTAAAAATAATGTGCAAAAATAATATTATTACGGCACGAAGAAAATGATTTTTTGTATAATTTGTGTTCATAAGATTTAAAATTTAAGATTTAAAGTTCAATACTTGCTATTCCATATTCATTATTCCATATTCAATGTTTAATTACTTTCCAGTCTTCTGTATGGTTGTTGATATGCACTTTTAAAATATAAGCGCCTTGAGAAAGTCCTGCCAAAGAGATGGTGGTGGTAAGAGAATGCACAGGTTGCTCTTGCAGCAACTGTCCGGTAAGTGAGTAAAGTTTAAATATGCCCGTTTGCAGGTCTTTCCAGCCGGCAATCTCTAAGGTGATATTTTCGGTGGTGGGGTTGGGGTAGATTTTCAGTTCTACTTGGGCTACTTTTTCTACAAAGTATTGGGTATGGGCTTCCGGTGCCGTTGGCTCTATGGATGTTAAAGACGTTAAGGGCATTAAGTTCTCTTCTATTTCTAC
>WQWP01000098.1 GCA_009787485.1 Lentimicrobiaceae bacterium
ATTGGCAATGATGACGTCATATTTTTCATCTTCAGTTAACAGAGAAGCGTCGCCCAGCTTTACCCGTATCGCTTCGGCGTTGTTTCGGGTATTGTTCTCAATATTATTCAAATACGCCCATTCATCGTTATCAATAGCGGTAACGGGCGTGGCGCCTCTTAAATGCGACAAAATTGCCAGGATGCCGGTGCCCGCGCCCATATCCAGCACACTTTTGTTTTGCAAATCTTCTTCCAATAGAAATTCAATCATTAATGAAGTCGTTTCATGATGCGCTGTTCCGAACGACATTTTGGGCTCTATCACAATTTCATACTCGGCATCTAAATTAGATGGATGAAAAGGGGCACGGATAAAGCATTGATTGGCAATCATCACCGGCTCGTAATTCGATTCCCAAATGGCGTTCCAATTCTGTTGCTCAATTTCTTGAATGGTATATTGGAGGTTTGTTTGTGAATGGTACTGTTCAAATAATACCTTTATATCTTCTTCATTATAATTATCTTCCGAGATGTAAGCTAATAAAACGTTCTCCGTTTCTCCATCGGCGAAACTCTCGCAGCCCAAATCGGCTAAAAGAGAAATGAGGATTTCTTTCCAGGGGAAGATTTCGGGAAAGGTTATGGTGATTTCGTAGTATTTCATATATCAAATTTTAGTTCGCGAAAATAGTAATTTCTCTGTGTACCTTTGTGTGCTCTGTGTCTCTGTGTTGAAAAAAAATCAAGCACAGAGACGCAGGGTTCACAGAGGTACACAGAGAAAATGTTATTTTTGCAGGCTTTAAATGTGTAAATACATGAAAAAAATCGCCCTCCTCGCCGGCGGAAATTCCGGAGAGTACGAAATCTCTCTAAAAACAGCCGCTAACATTCAAAACCAATTAGATAGTACGCAATTTGAAACGTACCTTATCATCATAAAACAAAATAACTGGTTTTACACCGATGCCACCGGCGAGCGCTTTTACGTGAACAAGGATGATTTTTCATTAACCATTCACGGCAAACCGCTCCTTTTCGATGTTGCCTTTATCGCTATTCACGGCGACCCGGGCGAAAACGGAAAGCTGCAAGCCTACTTCGAAATGCTGCAAATTCCTTACACCGGATGCGACAGCTTTTGTTCGGCACTCACTTTCAACAAATATTTTTGCAACATGGCGGTAGAAAAATGCGGCGTGCCCATTTCACCTTCGTTACATTTTTATAAAAACGACACTATATTATACGATGAAGTGATTGATTATTGTGGATTACCCTGTTTTGTAAAGCCTTGCAACTCAGGTTCAAGTGTAGGCATTACCAAAGCACATACCCACGAAGAACTGGTGACTGCCATAGCCTTAGCTTTTGAAAATGATCATCAAGTGATGGTTGAGCGGTTTGTGCCGGGCAGAGAGCTTACTTGCGGCGTAGCCACGTGGCAAGGCAAAGTGAAAGCGCTTGCCGTTACGGAGGTCAAAAGCAAAAAAGAATACTACGATTTTGAAGCCAAATATACCCCCGGATTTCTTGAATTAGTAACGCCTGCGGAGATTGATAAAAATGTAGAAGAAAAAGTAAAAAAATACTCTGAAACTATTTACAAAAAATTGGGATGTAAAGGCGTGGTACGTATAGATTTTATTCTCAACCCTGAAAATGAGCCTGTCTTTTTAGAAATTAACACCATCCCCGGGCAAACGGCGATGAGTATTATTCCGAGGCAATTGGCGTACAATGATATTTCTCAGCCGGAATTTTACGCAAATCTGCTATTATAATCTCTGTGAAATTCTGTGTTTTCAGTATCTCTGTGCTGAAAAAAGTCTTCAGCACAGAGATACAAAGAACACAAAGTTACACAGAGCTACTTCTTCCGTAGCCCACTCACCGCACTCTTAAACTGAAAATAATAAGAGCGCGAAACCCGGAATACCCTTGAATCCATATACACTAGATTCTTTTCAATTTTGTCTATGAAATTAACATTAATAATGGTGGAATTGTTAATACGTACAAGATACTCCTGCGGAAGTTTTTGCGCCGTTTCCTTAATATTTGACTCATGAAAAAAGAGCTGATTCGTAGCGGTTTCAATCGCAATTAATTTACCTTCCTTCGTAATTACTGAAATAATATTAAATTTCACTTTCGTTGTAACTTTTTGAAAACGTGTAAAAAACGAATCGTTTTCTTTTGCAACCGCTCTGGAAGGTTTGTAAACAATAGGATTTTCCGCAGCAATCGGCTCTACTTGATACACATTACTAATATCGGAAATAACCCGAATGATTTTGAAAATTTTCCGAATCAACATATCGTTGGAAAATTGTGCGGAAATGACATCGAATAAACCTTTATCCAACCAAAAATGAGGATTGTCTTTCGAAGAAATGATGCCCAGAATAAACGGGGGTTTGTGGATCATTTCTAAGAATTCAATCTCTCCGCTTTTGCAATGCACAAGGTCGAGAATTAAGACTTCAGGGCGAAAGTGGTTCATTCGCTCCAAAAAATCTACACGTTGGTTCACAAATCCAATAAATTGAATGGATTTAAACTTTGACAAACAGTCAATTACCTTTTTTTCAAGGGTTGCGTTCTGGATAAACGCGAAGCATGTTACTGATTTCATAATACTTTTATTTTAGTTAAACTGCGCGGCAATAATAGAATATTTTTTTAAATAATCAAGCGCAAGCATTTTTTTTTACAATAATTTTTTTTTGTTCCGTTTTTTTTATATATTTTTGCGAACTGAATTATTAGACTATGTCAAAGAAAAGAATCTTATACGTTACTCCTGCCATTTATCCTTATTTATCGGAGAGCTATATCACCTCAATTTGCAGATTTCTGCCGCAAGGAATTCAAGAAAGAGAAAACGAAATCAGAACGTTTATGCCGAAATACGGTTTGGTGAATGAACGTAAGAACATGTTGCACGAAGTGATTCGGCTTTCCGGACAAAACATTATTTTGGAAGAAGACGATTATCCGCTCATCATCAAAGTGGCTTCTTTACAAGCCGTTCGCATGCAGGTGTATTTTATTGATAGCGAAGACTTTTTTAGAAGAAAAGCGCTGTTTAAAGATGAAAATGATCTGTTCTTTGACGACAATGACTCCCGAATTTTATTTTATGCCAAAGGTGTAATAGAAACCGTACGTAAATTGGGCTGGAACCCCGATATTATTCACTGCCACGGCTGGATTAGTGCGTTAATTCCTGTTTTTATCCGCACCGTTTATAAAGATAATCCTCTTTTTCAAGATGTTAGAATTGTTACTTCTCTTTATAATGATAATTTTTCTGATAAATTTTCTCCTAATTTCTTAAAAAAACTCAAAACTACAGGAATCCCAAGAGAGCATTTAAAACATTTTAAAGGCATAGCAGGATACGATACCATTGCCAAAACTGCCATTGATTTTTCTGATGCTACAGTAATCGGGCACCCCAGTATTACGCCATCGCTGAAAAAGTATTTGAAAAAATACGAACACCCTACCATTATGCATCCTGAAACGGAAGATTATTTAGAATATGTTGATGAATATAACCATTTTTATGAAGAACTTTTGGAACTTGCACCGCGCGAATTTTAATTTACGCCCCTTACATGTCATTCTTTTATTGCTTCTTACCACATTGCTGGTTTCACATGGTTGCAGAAAAGAGCCAAGTTCTATTGGACTTAATTTAAGAGATCGCGATAACCTTTTAAACGCCACTTTTACAGATACTACCACCTTAACCGCCTACTCAGTTGTTTATTCAGATTCAGATACTATGAATACAACAAACCTGAGATCTAGTTACTTGGGTTATGTAAAAGACCCCGTTTTTGGAACTACTACTGCCTGTATTTATGCCCAGTTTATTCCATCCAGTACTGTGGTCAATTTCGGCGCTTCACGCGAATTAGACTCGATTGTTTTAATTTTAAGATATTCTGGAGGTTGGTATGGCGATACCTTAAACCCGATTAGAATTAAAGTGTATGAATTAGAAGAAAGCTTGTCAACTTCAACAACATACAATAAAAATAGTTCTGTTGCTTATTCTTCTGAAGAGATCACCTATTATCCCAATATCCACATGCGATTCGCGCCCAATACACGAATACGGATAGATTCACTGCTGGCGCCACACATTCGCATCCGGCTAAAGAATGAATTGGGGAATCGGTTTCTTGCAGATTCAAGTACCATGCGATCATTTAAAGGATTATATATTTGCGCCGAGGCTTTTCAAAACAACGGATCGCTTGTTAATTTCGCCTTAACCGACCCTTTAACAAGCATTCAACTCTATTACAAAAACGACAGCACATCCAACCAATTTAAACTTACTGTTCCTACAACTGCGGTAAGATTCAATACTTATCAACATGATCACAAAATGGGAAATACTGAATTTGTAAACCAAGTGATTTACAAAGACACCTTGCTGGGAGAGAAAAAACTCTATGCACAAGGCTTTGGTGGTGTGCAAACAAAAATCACATTTCCTCATTTAAAAGCACTGAGAGAGAAGAAGATGGTTGTCAATAAAGCGGAATTAGTCATCACCAATATCGGAGAAGATCTATCAGTATATCCGCCTCCCACAAGGCTCACTATTCGAGGAGTTAACCCATCGGGAAGGTTTGTTTTTCTTCCCGACGATGTGGATGATACCTATTTTGGAGGACGTTACGATGAGACAAACAAAGAATACAGATTCCGCATTACTAGGTATATACAGGATATTATTCTGCGAGATAGATTTGAGCCATTCATATATTTGGTGGTCAGAGATGCACCCATAAATCCCCACCGGTTGCTTTTTAAAGGAACCGATACTTTGGAGTCTCCAAGACTAAGATTGGAACTTTATTATACGGAATATTAATTTCTCCACCACAAAATAATTACTATGTGCGGAATTGTAGCCTATACAGGAAATAAACAAGCGTACCCTTTCTTAATTAACGGATTAAAACGATTGGAGTACAGGGGATACGACAGCGCCGGAGTTGCCCTGCTTTCCGAAAATCAGATCCGGCTGTACAAAAAACAAGGCAAAGTTGCCGATCTAGAGCGCTTTTGTGCAACTGAAGATCTTTCGGCGCATACAGGAATTGCCCATACGCGGTGGGCTACGCATGGAGAACCTAACGACGAAAATGCCCACCCACACCTTTCAGAAGACGGGTCTTTGGCTTTAATTCATAACGGCATCGTAGAAAACTATCTGAGTTTAAAAAATGAACTCCTTAAGCGTGGCTATGTTTTTAAAAGCCACACCGATACGGAGGTCTTAATTCATCTTATTCAAGATATTAGAAAAACCGAACAAGTAGATTTAGTAGAAGCAGTGCAAATGGCTTTATCAGTTGTTGTTGGAACGTATGCGTTAGCCATTTTGTCTTCAGAATATTCCAAACAAATTATTGCAGCTAAAAAAGGAAGCCCATTGCTTATCGGTTTGGGGAAGAATGAGTTTTTTGTTGGCTCAGATGGAGCGCCCATCGTAGAATATACGCAAAAAGTGGTGTATCTGAATGATGAAGAAGTAGCTGTACTTCACCCGGATAAAGAGTTGCAAATCACTAATATTCGCAATGAAAAGCAACGACCTTCCATCCAAAAGTTAGAATTGAAATTAGAGCAAATTGAGAAAGGTGGTTTTGAACATTTCATGCTCAAGGAGATTTTTGAGCAACCGAAAGCTATTGTGGACAGTATGCGGGGAAGAATAAACACGCAAAAAGATGTGGTTTCGCTCGGCGGCATCATCGAGTATGAGAATAAAATGCTGAATGCGAAGCGCTTTATTATTGCTGCTTGCGGAACTTCGTGGCACGCCGGTTTGGTAGGAGAACACATTTTTGAGAGTTTGATCCGCGTTCCGGTAGAAGTGGAATATGCTTCAGAATTTAGATATAGAAACCCCATCATTAATGAAGATGATGTGCTGATTGCCATTTCGCAGTCGGGAGAAACTGCGGATACGCTGGCAGCCATAGAGTTGGCAAAACGCAAAGGCGCCACCGTAATAGGCATCTGCAATGTAGTGGGCTCGAGTATTGCTCGGAGTACGCACGCGGGATCTTATACTCACGCCGGACCGGAAATCGGGGTGGCTTCCACAAAAGCGTTTACCGCGCAGGTTACAGTACTCACACTCATGGCGTTAAGTTTGGCAAGAAAAAAAGGCACCATTTCTCTCTCCTATTATTATCAATTAGTAAATGGTTTGGGAGCCATTCCTGAAAAAATTGAAGCTATTCTTAAAAAGAATGATGAAATAAAAGAAATTGCACGCTATTTTGTTGATAAGCAAAATGTTATATATTTAGGACGTGGCGTTAATTTCCCGGTAGCCTTAGAAGGCGCTTTAAAACTAAAAGAAATCTCTTATATCCATGCCGAAGGATACCCTGCAGCGGAAATGAAACACGGACCTATCGCGCTCATTGATGAAGCCATGCCGGTGGTTATACTTGCCACAGAACAAGAAACTTATGAGAAAATAGTGAGCAATATCCAGGAAGTAAAATCCCGAAGAGGCAAAATTATTTCCATCGTTTCCGAAGGTGACGAAACCGTGAAAAATATGTCCGATTTTTGTATTGAAATACCGAAAACTGAAGAACTTTTATCACCTTTAGTAGCCTCTGTCCCGTTGCAACTGTTAGCCTACCATGTAGCTTTATTGCGTGGTTGTGATGTGGACAAACCTCGAAATTTAGCAAAATCTGTCTCTGTAGAATAATTAAAAAAAATCATGGCAAAAAAAATAATTCAACTTCTTATTTTCCTTAGTCTTGGAGTATTTTTTGTATGGATTTCCATAAGACATTTATCTCCGGAGGATATGAAGAAAATTGAAGAAAGCGCTAAAGGAGTGCTCAATTTCCGAAGCTTGTTTTTCTTTTTTCTTTCCATGGTTTTTGGCGCTACGGCCCACTATCTTCGTGCCTTAAGAAACATTTTGATGATTGATCCATTGGGCTACCGCGTGCGTAGTAGTACTGCTTTTTATTCTGTAATGACGTGCTACTTAGCTAATTTAGCCGTACCCCGTCTCGGCGAAGTGTTGCGCTGTACCTTATTGCAACGCTACGATAAAGTGCCTTTTCAAAAATCGTTCGGAACGGTGGTGGTAGAGCGCGCCTTCGATTTGATCATATTTGTGCTGCTTTTAGTACTTCTTATCTTTCTCAATACAGGACTGTTATCAAATTTGATGATCAACAAACATGAAGGCATTACGCTGGGGGCATGGGTCAACGAAAAATGGGCGGCGCTATGGGCAATGAAATACCTGCTATTAAGCGCTCTTATTGGATTGGTTGTGACTGTATTAATTTTCAGACACATCAAAGCAAAACGCAAAGTAAAAAAACACAAAACAGAGAAAAAGTCATCCAAAATTATCGAAAAAATTAAAGATATTTTCGTAGGCTTATGGCAAGGGTTGATCTCCATCAAAGATTTGCAACATCCCTATTTGTTTATCATTTACACCATTGGCATTTGGGCATTTTATTATTTAGGAGTTTATGTCTGTTTTTTAGCCTTCGATTTCTTACAAGACTTAGGCTTCATGCCTGTATTTGTGGTAATGGTAGTAGGTACCATCGGATTTATCATAGCGCAAGCCGGTTTGGGCGCCTATCCGCTCATTGTTGCCGGAGTATTAGCGCTGTACGGCATAGACTACGTGCAAGGCTTAGCCGCAGGGTGGATCGGCTGGGGCGTTCAACAACTCATGGTATTGGTAGTGGGCTTCATCACATTAATTTTGGCATCATTTTTGAAAATAGAGGACAGAAGCGTTAACAATTTTTAAGGGCACTCCTAAAAATTAACGCACTCTAATTCAACACATTCAGCAAACACACCGTAGGTGTGCTACCAGTAATAACCCCGTGCAAGCCGAAGGCGCAGCTCGGGGTAGGAAAAGCACGCGCACTTTCTACAACCCCGCAGGGGTTGAACATCAGCATTTTACTATGGTTGCATACCTAACGGCACGCTGTTTTATCCGCATGTCATTCTACACCCCGAGCTGCGTTCGCCGTTGGCGAACTTGCACGGGGTTATTACTTGTTTAGATAGATAGATTTTTTCAATAATGATTGTTGTTTAAACTATTTTAATAATTTTGCAGCAATGTTTAAACTTTTTTTCAAAAAGTATTAATGGGCTCCTTGCTTTTTGAAAAACTAAAATGTCAAAAACTAA
>WQWP01000099.1 GCA_009787485.1 Lentimicrobiaceae bacterium
ATGAAAATAATAAACAAAGAACTGATAGATAGATTTATAACTAAACATGCTGATTCTTCTAATGCTGTGTTAAGGTGGATACAACAGATAGAAGAAACTAAAATTACAAATCCGAATGAATTAAAGTCTATTTTCTCAAGTGCCGATTATATAGGAAATAGTCGTTATGTATTTAATATTAAAGGTAATGATTACAGATTAATTGCTGTTATTCTATTTTCAGCAGGCATGCTAACTGTTTGCTTTATAGGAACACACGCGGAGTATGATAAAATTGATTGTTTAACCATTTTACAAAGATAAAGTTATGAAAAAGAAATTTGAAAATGTATTAGAATTAACCACAAGAGAGGAGTATGATAATGCGATGTCTTATGTTATGCAACTAATAAACGAAGCAACCGCCAACGGCGCATTAAGCGACCCCGAAGCCGACAATGAATATATCAGAGAAATAGGGCGCGTTGGTCATCTTTGCGCGGTTTATGAAGATACTAAAATAGAGTTTAAGAATATCAAGGTAAGGCAAAAATCTCCTTTAATACGAAATATTGAAGATGAGATGTATAGCCGCAATATAAAGCAAAAAGAATTAGCGGCGATGCTTGGAATAAACGAGCCTGCACTTTCACAGATTATGGGCGGTAAAAGGTCGGTATCCATGCGCACAGCAAAGCGACTTCACAAGTATTTGAATATTGATGCTAAAGTACTTATTGAATACGCATAACAAGATTTACTATAATGACAAGTTTTGGGAAATAATCCTTTTATATAGCCCTTAAAATTCTTGTCATTGAAAATATGGGATTGTTTATAAGGCAGTCCCATATTTTGCTATTTTCGCGACTTTATTAACCAAATTAAATTTATATTTTATGAGTAATGAAGAAAAAACACAACTTGCTCAATTAGAGACCAAAATATCAGATAATTGGGAACGTTACAATAGTTTAAAAAAATATGTAATGATAGAAGGGCGACCTTTTGAAGCAAAAATAGGCGTGGATTTAGAAAATAATTTGGGAATACCTTATTATCGTTGTAAAATAGTTGGTTATTGGTATAATGTTTATATAACCAAAGAAATACGCCAACAAATTTATGATTATCTGAAAAAAGGAACTATACCCGATAGAATGCCTAATACGAGAGATGTATATAAAAATATGGACGAAAGTTTTTTTATATTGCACAATATAAAGATTGACGAGAAAAACGATGTAATGCAATACAGCACCGAAACGAAAGAATTTGCGGCAGTATATCCGTATGGCATAATCAAATACGGACAATTGCCTTATACACCTGATGAATTAGTCGCCAAAATAAATTCGTTATAATAAATGGAAAAAGAGGATACCGAAGATTTAGAAAAATTGCAACAAGAGGGTTTTGTTAGCAGAGTGGTTGATTTTTCAGTGTTAGGATATTCAGGCAGGAATAAAAAGTTACAGGATTATTTAAGAGACGGCATACCATTACACGGAACACTTACATTACATAACGGTATCCCTTTATTACAAGTAGGACACCCATACGATGATTTCAGAGGCTATCATGAATTATGGCTTACTCTCGAAGCAGAGCGATTTATATTATTCTACCTGTTTACAGGAAAAGGCATAGGCGCACCCGATTTTTATCTGAAACGTGAAGAAGTTGAGTGTTGGGCGGATAAAGATTACATTTACAGGCATCTAAGACGAGAAAGAAACCGAGAAGCGTTAATTTACACAGAAGTAGAAGGCGGAATAAAAGTTATTGCATATTATCCGTATGGCTCAATAGATTATGGAGTTTTGCCACACAACAGGGAAGAATTAGATTTAATACTTGATAACACAGAAAGTAATCCGTATGAATGTGCCATTTACGATATAGAAGAAATACACTCAAATAAATTACCAAGAGAAGAACGAGCTATTTTAAAAGGCAAATATTTAGATTCCGTATTCCCCAACGGCATACCAACCAATATAATTTTAGATAAAACCATTTGCGGCATTGGTGCTACTCATTTGGAAATAGAAAAAGCCCAACGCCATTCCATTATTATAGAGCCTAACGTGCCTGTTATTATCGGTAAAGAAAGAGACCACCCCCAAATAATAGGTGTTTATGGCGGTAAAATTGATAAAGAGGAATTAGAAAAAATGATAGGAGAACGGATAGGCAAGGAATTTATTAAAATCCTTACTACTCCCGAAAGTTTTCGGAAAGTCATTAAAGCCCTTAATTCACTTGGAATACCATACAGAGATACATTTTTCTTGTTATTCGATGAATGCGACAGGATAATTACAGACGTTGATTTTAGAGAAGAAATAGCGTTACCGATGGACGAGTTTTTTCAGTTTACCAATAAGGCAATGGTGTCGGCAACGCCTATCATTATTGACGAGCCGAGATTTGAAAAGCACAATTTTAGCATAATTAAAATTATTCCCGATTACTATTACACCCGACCATTAGAATTAAAACCCACTACGAACGTTAGAGTGATGTTGAACCGCCTTTATTGGTTTTTGGGGGTATTTCATGTTTTGCCCGAAATTCCATCTAAAACACCGTATTTTCTCGCTCTAAAAGAGTGGGAATTTCTTTATCTAAGACATTTATATTTATATACAAATCAATCAATTAAATTAATTATTAACCCTACATTGTTTTATCCAAATTATTACTTTGTGTAAACCAAAGTGTAAACCAGACCAAAAACCGCAGTTAAAAACCCAACATTCCACTCGCCCAAACACTCCAAATTTCATCATACTTTCGCCCATAAAACCGAAAAATCAGATTGAAAAATTGACGAGCAAAAGACTACAAAGCACTCCATATCACGCTACAAACAGAAATCATTATATCATCGAAACAGATTTAACGCCATAACAAAAAAAAATCTACTTTCGCGCTTTGTCTTCGTAGCTCAGCTGGTAGAGCAATTGACTCTTAATCAATGGGTCGTGGGTTCGAATCCCCCCGAGGACACTTTTTTAGTTTAAACTAATCATATTCTTATGACAACAAAATACATCTTCGTTCTCGGCGGCGTTGTTTCCGGTCTTGGAAAAGGAATTACAGCAGCTTCTTTGGGGCGTCTTTTAAAATCGAGAGGCTTAAAAGTAACCATGCAAAAGTTGGATCCTTATCTGAATATTGATCCGGGAACCATGAACCCACTGCAGCACGGAGAAGTATTCGTTACGGAAGATGGCGCCGAAACAGACCTGGACATAGGTCATTATGAGCGATTTGTTGATGAAAATCTGAATAAGCACTCCAATTACACGTCGGGAAAAATTTATAATGCCTTGCTGGAAAATGAACGCAACGGGCTTTATGCAGGCGCAACGGTGCAAATGATTCCGCATGTAACCAACATGATCAAAGATATTGTTCGCATTAATGCTAAATCGAATAATGCCGATATTGCGATTGTGGAAATCGGCGGCACAGTGGGAGATATTGAGAGTTTGCCTCACATGGAAGCAATACGCCAATTTTCGAGAGAAGAAGGGTACAACAATTGTATGTATATTCATGTTGCGCTTGTTCCTTTTCTTACGCCCAGTGATGAACTTAAAACAAAACCGGTGCAACACAGTGTAAAAGAATTGCTTAGCCTTGGCATTCAACCCGACATATTGGTGTGTAGAACCGATCGTGATTTGGGCAATGAGATTCGCCAGAAGTTGGCATTATTTTGTAATGTTCCCGTTGAATGTGTGTTGCAAAACAAAAACATGCCGTCATTGTACGAAATCCCGTTAGCATTGGAAGAAGAAGGATTGGCAGAGCAAGTACTTAAACGCCTCAAAATAGAATGTAAAGAGAAAGACTTAAGCAATTGGGCTGAAATGGTAGAGCGAAGCAAACACACTTCTACTTCGGTTAAGATTGGTTTAGTTGGGAAATATACCGGCTTGCATGATGCTTATCTCAGTGTAGTGGAAGCCCTGAAACATGCCGCCATTTTCAACTCTGCCAAATTGGAAATCGAATGGTTGGACTCTAAGGATATTACCGAAAAAAATGCAAAAACATTATTAAGTCAGTTAGATGGCATTTTGATTCCGGGCGGCTTCGGAGAGAAAGGCACTGAAGGCAAAATTAACGCGGCACGTTATGCCCGTGAAAATAAAATCCCTTATCTCGGATTATGCCTGGGCATGCAAATCGCAATTATTGAGTTTGCTCGCCATGTTGCTCACCTTAAAAATGCCAACAGCCGTGAAATGAATCCCGATACTTCTTATCCTGTAATTGATTTGCTTCCCGGACAAAACGAATACACCTTGCCGGGCGGCTCTTTGCGCAGGGGAAAATATCCCTGCAAATTGATAAAAGGAACTAAGGCATTCGATTGCTATCAAACGGAAATGATTTCCGAACGCCATCGCCATCGTTACGAAGTGAACAACGATTATTGTGATGTATTAGTTGAAAAAGGCATGATAATTAGAGGCACTTCTCCTAATAAAACGATTGTAGAAATGATGGAATTACCTAATCATCCATGGTTTGTGGGTTGTCAATTCCATCCTGAGTTTAAGTCGAGACCCAACCATCCGCATCCGTTGTTTATGGGGTTTATAAAGGCGGCGATAAGGTTATAGTGAATATATGTAACAACATTATTTAATTCTCAGTAGCTGTTGTAACCGCAAAAACTGTTCCTTCCAACGAGGTTTAACCATAAACCATATTAACCCTATAAACAAAAAAATCAATCCTAATGCCAACGGATACTGATACTTGCTTTCATATCTGGAAAAAGTAACCTCTTTCAAATCCACTTTATTCATATTGTTAATCTTATCCAGGATCGTTTCAAATCCCATATTTGTGTTTGATGCGTGCACGTAAGCTCCGCCGCCGGCTGCTGCAATCTCTTTCAAAACCTCTTCATTTAAACGGGTAATGACCGTGTTACCTTCCAAATCCTTTTTAAAACCGCCTCCTCTTCTACCGTCGGGAATGGGCACGCCGCGCACATCGCCAATACCTATTGTATGCACGGTAATTCCTAATTTGCGTACTTGCGCCGCCATATCAACGGCTTCGGGAAAATGGTCTTCTCCATCAGATACCACCAAGATTACTTTTGAATTGAGTTGAGAAATCCTGCTCACTTCCGAATTTCCATCTTTCGTTTCCGGCAACATTGAAACGGCAGCTAAATCAATTGCCGCAGCAATATCGGTGCCCTGCTCGTTCATAAGTTTGGGATTTACATAATTCACAAACATCTTTGCAGCTGCATAATCGCTGGTGATGGGCAATTGCACAAACGACTTTCCTGCAAAAACCACCAACCCAATTCTATCTCCTTTTAATTGATCAATAAAACGGGACAGCGCCATTTTGGAAGCTTCCAAGCGATTGGGCTGGATATCTTCCGCCAGCATGCTGTTAGAAATATCCAAGGCAATCATGATGTCCACACCTTTTCGCGTACCTTTTTCTAAGGTACTGCCCACCTGCGGATTAGCCAATGCCAAAATAAAACATGCCAACGCTGCCATGAGCAAAGAAAATTTAACGGTTTGCATGGGAAAAGAGCGCAACGGCATCAGCCTGTTCACCAATGTTTCATCGCCAAACTTTCGCCAACGTTTTTTGGCAGCGTAATACAACAACAGGTATCCCAAAATAAAAAACGGAATAATGATTAATCCGTACAAATAGTTTTCGTTTTCAAACTTAAACATAATGTGTTATGGCAAATAATTAAGATAGTTTCCTTTATTTTTATAAAGCTCTCTTACTAACGATGAAGATACGTGAGATAGTGTGGGTGTTGTGATAAAAAAAACGGTTTCCAAGCCAAACATCTCTTTATTCGCCTGCGCTAAATCGCTTTCATATTGAAAATCAGCTGCATTTCTTATACCTCTGAGCAAATACCGGGCGTTATTTTTTTTGCAAAACTCGCCGGTTAATCCGGTATAAGTTTCAATCCTTATTTTTTCATTGTTAATGAATGACCTCCTTATTATTTCCAGTCTCTCTTCTAAAGAAAACAGCGGGGTCTTTTCGTCATTCACGCCGATGGCGATAATGATTTTATCGAAGATGGGTAATGCTCTGTTTACAATATCTTGATGTCCAATGGTAAACGGGTCGAAAGTTCCTGCAAAAACGGCGATTTTATTCATTGTTTTTATTCGATTAAACCATTTTCAATTCCTTCTCAATAAATTTCTGATACTGCCGGTACATAAAACTATAGAAAACGGCCGGTTTTTCTGTTTCCCTTGCTCGCTCCAACGCTTGAATGTAAGAAATACGGCTACTTTTAAAAACATAAAATATCGGTAAATCAAACATCATCAAAATGTAATTCATTAATAATCGGCTTGTGCGCCCGTTGCCATCTGCAAAAGGATGTATGCTCACAAATCTGTAATGAAGTTCAAAAGCTAATTCGCATTTTTGATGGAATGTTTTTACTATTCCTATTTTAGCATTAATTTCTTTAACGAGAATTTTCATTAATGCAGCTACTTTGGTGCTGTCGGGGAAACGCCTTGAGCCGGCAAACACATTCAATAACCTGTAATCGCCCTTTGTGCTGTCGAAAGTTCCCAAAATCGTATGGTAATGACTTCCTGTATTTTTCACTACCAATGCTCCTATTTCCTTTATTAAGGTTTCTGTTATCGGCGAACGTTCTTTGGCTTTATGTAATGTGAAGACAAGTGCTTTTTGATGGTCAATTACCATTTGCTGTTCGGTAAAGGGTTTATTTTTGGCAGGTATATCAAGGTCGAGCAAATTATAAACCTGCCCTTCTGTGAGCGTGCTGCCCTCAATTGCTGTTGAATGGTAGGTAATTGCAT
This sequence comes from Lentimicrobiaceae bacterium, assembly GCA_009787485.1. GTDB lineage: Bacteria > Bacteroidota > Bacteroidia > Bacteroidales > WCHB1-69 > WRNX01. Next base: position 6,849 of record WQWP01000099.1, read on the forward strand.
AATAAGTCAATTTTTCCAAATTAACCTGACCTCGCATCATTCGCTTGTATTCCGATACAAGATTTTCAAGTTTATCTATTTGTTTGTCGTTCATATTGTTGATATTTTATTTGTTCACTGATTTCTACCCTGTAGTTTATTCCCTAATAATCGTAAAATTATAATCATCAATAAACTTTACCACCCGGGAAGGTTTATACTCAATGGATTCTGCATATTCCTGCGGAACTACATAATCCACTTGATCTATAATATCTTGAGAGATTTCCGAAAAAGTTACCGGCGTAGGATCTCCGGAGCGATTGGCAGAAGTGGAAACCAACGGCCGATCTAATGCTTTAATAAGTTTTTTGCAAAATGTATTATCAACAATACGAATGGCGATCGTTCCATCAACATGAATTAATGAGTTGGGTAAGTTTTGGGCAGCAGGATAGATATAAGTAGTTGGGCGATAGGTATTCGTAATCAAATCCCAGGCAATAAGCGGAATTTTTTTTACATAGAGCGGCAATCTGTCCGCAGCATCCAACAAGATAATCATACTTTTACTTTCTTGCCGCTGTTTAATGGCATATATCCTTTTTACAGCCTCTTCGTTGGTGGCATCACAGCCGATGCCCCATACCGTATCGGTGGGATACAACAGGATTTTACCTTGTAACAGAAGCTCTTTGCATTTTAAAATTTCGGGTTCCATAAAAAATAATTTCAGGGTGCAAAAATATATGAAATTCACATAAAAAAATCCCTCATATCAAAATAGTTTTAAATTTACAGCCTCTTTTTTTTATCAAAAAATAATCTAAAAAAGATTGATTTATTTATTAAAAATTTTCCAATGATACACCACAATCAAACAGAAACTCAGCAAGAAAGAGAAATTTCTCAGCATCTAATCTCTTGTGCAAATAAGCCCGTTTCGGAGCTTTTGGATGATTTGAAAACGACCTCATCCGGGTTAAAAAGTGCGGATATTGACAATATTATTAAAGAACACGGATATAATTTAGTAGTACACGATAAAGCACGCCCCTGGTATTTACAATTGCTCGGCGCATTTCATAACCCGTTTAATTATATTTTACTTCTTCTTGCTCTTGTTTCTGCGATAACCGGAGACAATAATGCTATGATCATTATCGTGGTCATGGTGCTGCTCTCGGTAATTATCAAATTTACACAAGAATACAAATCAAGCAAAAGCGCCGAAGCACTGAAAGCCATGGTGCATACGACTTGTTCCGTGAGCAGGATTTCGGATGACGGACAACCGGTAAT
>WQWP01000100.1 GCA_009787485.1 Lentimicrobiaceae bacterium
ATTAAAAGGTATGGAAACCTACATCCATTGGCTACAACAACTAAAAGAAGAAGAAAAAACCATTTACAACTTACCCGACAACGAAATTAAACATTTAGTAAACTACGTTGAAACCAACACCGGCCGCGGCAGAGTGTTTGCCCATAACATTTTGTGTGCATTGTACGGCATTTGCCTTGAAGAGGTAGGAGGTGAGCGGTATGAGGTAGGCGGTGATGAGGATGAGATTCCTCGCTACGCTCGGAATGACGGCGAAAAATCCCCTTCAAATATTGAAGGGGTGCCCGAAGGGCGGGGTAGTTTATATGAAAACATTACCATTTATCCAAACCCCACCACAGGAGAATTAGGAATTAGGAATTATGAATTAGGAATTAAGAGTGTTGAGGTTTTCGACGTTTATGGAAGAAAATTATCATCTCATCATCTCACACCTCACACCTCACACCTCATACCTCATCAAAAAATTAACCTCTCACATCTCATTTCCGGCATTTACTTCGTTAAGATAACCACCGATGCCGGTGAGGTAGTCAAAAAAATAGTGAAACAATAAAATCATTTTATGCTTACATTCGAAACTTTTTACTACGGATTTTTATACGCCATGCTGGGATTGGCAGTGGTGGTTTTTATTGCACTGCAATTTGTTACAGTGGCTTACGGGATGACCTATAATACCCGTTGGGGAATCTCCATCAACAGCAGGTGGGGCTGGTGGCTTATGGAAGCGCCTGTGTTTATTGCCATGCCGGTTATTTACGGAATTTCGCTGTATATGGGCATTAAACCCTTTAATGTAGTTACTTCATTTATTCTGCTGCTATTCCTGCTGCACTACGGACAACGCACTTTCGTGTTTCCGCTGCTTATGAGAGGGGATAGCAAAATGCCGCTCTCTGTGGTCTTTATGGGTATCTTTTTTAGCCTTTCGAATGCCTTTATGCAAGGATGCTGGCTGTTCATCATTTCTCCCGGCGATATGTATCAGATGAGTTGGTTTTGGTCGCCGCAATTTATTGCAGGAACCGTGATCTTCTTTTTTGGAATGACGGTAAACATGCATTCCGACAGGATTATACGAAAGCTAAGAAAGTCGAAAGAGGATAACAATTATTATCTTCCTAAAGGATTTTTATTTGGGCGCATTAACTCGTCGAATTATTTTGGAGAATTATTAGAATGGCTGGGATTCGCCATTTTAACCTGGTCGTTTGCCGGATTTGTATTTTTCTGCTGGGCGCTCGCCAATTTAGTGCCACGCTCTAAAGCGGTGTATCATCGTTATTTGCATTTTTTTGGAGAAGATTTCTCTAAACTAAACCGTTGGAAAATAATTCCTTATATCTATTAAACCTTAGAATGCGCACTTACCCCATCTATTGTCTTGTTGTTTTTCTGCTGTTCACAAACATAAAACCGGTGTTTGCGCAACATGTGCATGAAATTGACTCTGTAATGGACATGTCGCCCGACCATTTGCCTACTAGTTACACACAGATCAATTACCTTCAATTCATGCCGTTAAGTTTCAAACCGATTGATACGGAAATGACGACCACTCATCATTACGACCCGTTGTTAAAAACGGAAAACATCTATCAAAGTTTGGGCATCAGTGGGCAGGCGCATCAACCTATTGTTTTTGATTACCAAAAAGAGATGGGTTTTTTTTATCAGACGCTCCCTTACCCGCTTTATTTTAAAAAACAGTCGGATTTAAAATATTATAAACTTCAAACTACTTATTCAAGAGTAGCTTATACTTTTAGTTTTTTAAACTCGAGAGAGAATGAGATACTTGCAGAATTTGCAAGATATATGCGAGGCGTTACCGTAGTGGCAAATATATATGCTTCTCAAAACACAGGTAGTTTTCAAAATCAAGGTGTGCGAAAACTTTGCGGCGATCTGCTCATTCATTATGAAATGCCCTCTGCACGTTACGGATTTAGAGCAAGTTATATCATCAACCATTTTAATAATCGTGAAAATGGCGGTTTAATAGACATGGAAGATTATCAATTAAGAAAAAGAGATATAGGTGATATAACTAATAATAAGGTATTTGAGGTGCGTTATCCTGAAAGTTCCAATGCATCTACAAATATTATGATGCACGATTTTGCGCTTCAAAATTATGTTAATCTTAAAAGTAAAAACGATAAATATTTTGGAACGATTACCCACGATTTTCAATGGACGCAAAGTACACTACGTTACAAGAATGATCTTGAGACCGATTTTCCGCATTACAATAGTAAAACTACCAACGATTCAACGCGAATTGCTACCATTACAAATGCGATTCAGTGGAGTAATTTCTCTCCTTTTCAGGCAGCGAGTACTACAAGTAAGTTTTTTCATGTTGCCGGTGGATTGATGCACGATTACGCTGATTTAAGATATACGAATACGCCGTTTACTTCGCTATACTTGTTTGCCAGAACACATATCCGTTTGTTTAATATAATGGATATTACAGCACAAATTTCCTATTCGCTCATCAGTGATTATGCCAATAATGATATTGCTGCCAATGCTGGAATTTCGTGGGCAATTAACCGCGAAAAAGAACATACCGTTGGACTCAATGCCAATTACTACAGAAACAACCCCGAATATATCATGCAATATGCGTCTGTGAATAATTTCCGGTGGATAAATCTATTTGAAAAACAAGATATTGTACACTTTAAAGCATTTTGGAATTATCAGAAATACAATGTCTCAGCAAGTTATTATTATCTGAATAATTTCGTCTATCTTTCGGAAGAGTTGCACCCCGTGCAAAACGAAAATAGTGGCAATTTGATTCAGGTTTCTGCCCTTATTCCGTTTCAACATAAAAACTTTGGCGCTATAGCAAACTTGAATCTGCAATATTGTACAAAAGATGTAATCAATGTGCCGATTTTTGCAGGAAAATTGTCGGTTTTTTATGTCATAGAACTTTTAAAAAAGCGACTAAAAATCCAGGTAGGCACCGATTTAATGTACAATACCACTTATTATGCCGATGCATATTTGCCTGTTTTGCGAAAATTTTACTATCAAACTTCACAACCGATAGGCAATTTCATTTTTATGGATGCCAATGTAACCATGAGCATTGATAGAATTAACTTCTTCGCCCGCATCGGAAATATACTGCCGCCGCTGATGAAGTACCGGAACTTCACCACTCCGGATTATCCGGTGAATGCTTATTTGCTTAGTTTGGGAATTACTTGGAGGTTTTTCGATTGATATTCTCGCAAAGGCGCGAAGACGCAAAGAGTTTTTTTTCTTTGCGCCTTTGCGCCTTTGCGAGCTCTTAATTAAATATAAAATGCGAAGAAATAGAGGTTCTATCCATTACACTCTTAATTACTTCCGCTAATAAATGCGCCACAGTAACAAGCTCCACCTTATTCGATGCTCGTTTCAAAGGAATGGTATCCGTTAAAATAAGCTTGTCAATAATTGAGTGTTCAATGTTTTGCAGTCCGTTGCCGGAGAGTAGCCCGTGCGTGCACATCGCCATCACCGATTTTGCGCCGTTTTCTTTTAGTTTGTTCGCCGCTTTAATCAGCGTGCCGCCCGTATCAATAATGTCATCCACAATAATGCAGTTTTTATCTTTCACATCTCCAATGATTTGCAAAGTGGAAACTTCGTTTTGTTTTTCGCGTTGTTTAAAGCCTATTGCCAAATCGCAGTTTAAGGCTTTGGCGTATGTAGAGGCTCTTTTGGTGCCGCCCGTATCCGGCGAAACCATACACAAATTATCTAATTTCAAACTTTGGATATAAGGATAAAAAACATTAGAAGAATACAGATGATCTACAGGGATTTCGAAAAAACCCTGAATTTGGTCTGCATGTAAATCCATAGTAACCACACGACTTACGCCTGCTGCAATCAGCAAATTTGCCATTAACTTCGCGCCTATTGAAGTGCGTGGTCTATCCTTCCGGTCTTGGCGCGCATATCCGAAATAGGGAATTACCGCAATAATTTGATGCGCGGAAGCACGTTTGGCGGCATCAATCAAAATTAATAGTTCAATCAAATTTTCCGCAGGTCCAAAAGTGGGTTGAATAATAAAAACAGACTTGCCTCGAATCGTTTCATTATAATAGGCTTGAATTTCGCCGTCTTTAAATTGGGCGATTTCAACCTCTAATAAATTCATCTTTAAATCTTCGGCAATTTTTTTTGCTAACTCGGGATTGGCTCTTCCTGTTACAATTGCAGCTGTTGTTTCATCCATAAAACATTTATTATTATATAATTTACATTTTTCACACGGTCGGCACAAAGATAATAAAGAAAACATAAAAAATACGAGGTCTCCAAAAAAAATATTATTTCGCAAAAAAAATCTGACATGCTACTAAAGGTACTTCACAGGAAAATTGCTTTTCAATGGGTATTGCTTGTTGGATTACTCGGATATTCCATATATATCATTCTTACACAAGCGCAATTAGCAAACGAACAAGGCGCCGCTTTTTTATACAAAAACTTTGCTCAGTTTTTTTCGCAATATCTGTGGCTTGGAAAAGGAATTGTGGCTATTATTTTATTACTTCAAATTTTATTATTACAACATTATTTTAGAAAAAACGAATTTACGGCAAAAACCTCCTTATTGCCGGCTTGTTTTTATATTTCTATATTATTGTTAACAAAATCGTTAACTGCAATATCGCCTTTCTTTTTTACCTTTCTTTTTTTCTTGGTAATTATCTCTATAAGTTATACTGCTCCATCGGAAAAATTAAAAAACAACGCGTTTTGGGTGGGCGCTTTAATCGCGTTGGGCACGTGTTTTGATATCAGCAGCATCGTCTTACTTATTTTAGCGATTGTAACACTTTTCATTAACCACTTTTCCAGAATAAAAGAGATAGGCACTTTGTTGTTTGGGTTTTCGTTGCTCTATTTGTACCTTTTTGCTTATTATTTTTTTACCGACAACCTCAGTGAATGGATCTTAACATTTACTCAACTTCAAATCTTAGGATTCATGAATGACCACAATTTTGCTCATGCCGGCACATTAATTCCACTCATCGTTTTAGGGATTTTGTATCTGTTTCTCATACTTAAATTCAAAATAGCAAGCGAATCAAAAGTGGTGGTACAGCGCAAAAGGATTATTACTTTCAATACGTGGTCTCTCCTGCTCATTATTTGTTTATTTATTTCAAACTCTCCTTATCCGAATGTTTTAGGGTATCTTTTTGTGCCGGTAGCGGTCTATCTATCCATGTTGGCGCCGGAAAAAAGCCCGTATTTTATCAATGAAATAATTACAATTGCTATACTATTGGCGCTATGGCTTTAAAATCTCAGTTTTCGGAACATGCTGTATTAGAGGCCGGCTGTGATGAAGCCGGAAGAGGCTGCTTGGCCGGTCCGCTTTTTGCCGCTGCCGTAATTTTCCCTTTTAACTATGTGAATGAACAACTCAATGATTCGAAGCAACTGAGTAAGAAACAGCGAGAGGCGCTTCGGGAAATCATTATAAAAGATGCGGTTGCCTATTCGGTGGTTTCTATTTCCGAAACGGTGATTGATGAGATTAACATTTTAAAGGCTTCTTTTCGAGGGATGAACTTGGCTGTGAAATCATTACCTGTACAGCCGGAGCTGTTGCTTATTGACGGGAACCGTTTCATAAATGAAACGGCAATGAGTTATTGTTGTATTGTGAAGGGGGATGGAGAGTATTTGTCTATTGCGGCGGCTTCTATTTTGGCGAAGACTTTTCGGGATGATTTTATGGAAAAGTTGGATGCTGAATTTCCTGTTTATGGGTGGAAGCAAAACAAAGGGTATCCTACGAAAGAGCACCAGGAGGCGTTGTTGAGGTTTGGGAGGTCGCCGTATCATCGGAAGACGTTTCAGGTAAAGGCGCAGTTAAAGTTGGAATTTTGATATTAACCCTTAAATTTTTAAATTATGACCTGTTGTTCTCTTTCAATTTCTTGGCTTTGGTACGCCGTTGCCGTTTTGGCCGTGTTTTTTATCGGCTTTCTTTGGTATAACCAATTATTTGGAAAAAAGTGGCTGTGGGCGGTGCGCTACGATGAGTGCGCTTGCGGCGCCGATCTTTCCAAAGGCGAAAAATGTACCTGCAAAGTCAATTTTAAAGCCTTTTTGCCCATGATTGGACAATTTCTTGCGATCTGCTTATTAGGCTTAATGTACTTTATTTTAGTAAAATACACCAGCGTTTACTTAGCGGTGTTTGTTTGGTTTGTAAATTTTGGCTGGATGAAAGCAAGTTTGTTCTTCAAAACCCCCAATCGCAAACGCTTTATGGCGCTGCTTTGCATTGATGGAGGGTATTTTACGGTGGCGGCGGTGGTGTTTATTTTGCTGGGGATGATTTGACAAACTATTTCTTCACTACCTTTTTTACAACTACTCCCGATTCGGTGTATATTTTCAAAAAGTAAATTCCATTAGATAAATGGGAAACATCTATAGTGGTTAGTGATAAGTGGTTAGTGGTTATTTTTTTGCCATAAACATCAAAAACTTCCACATTGTTAATTCTCCATTCTCCATTCTCAATTCTCAATTCACCGGTTGTAGGATTCGGATAAAGATTAATCATGGGCTTATAATTTTCGATGGCATTATAAATAGCCGGCTTGCAATCATATCCAACGTAGGGATAAATTGTTTCTTCATTAATAGAGAAGCATATTAATTCAGACCCAACTTCAAAAGGGCACGTAGAAGATAATAAACCATAAGTACTTCCAATACCTTCAATTATGTAGAATAGAAATAAACATCTGTTCTCTATTTCAAATCGTTTATAATATATGCCTCCGATCTCAATGGAGTCAATAGACTTAATGGTGTTATTTTGAGGATGATAAAAATCTCCGGGTAGTTCAGGAATGGTATCGCCTACAGAAAGCGAGAAGTCGTAAATTACTCTTTCTGTACCCATATCAGATCCTATATAATACACCTTTTGTGCAGAAACGTCATTTCTAAAACAGCCGGCATAATGATCTATAGGCCACCCAAAATTCTGATTACACCATCCCGAACCTGAAGCGGAATACCTAACACCTGATTTTTGTAATATATGATATGTTAAATCATTTATAATGGTATCTCCTGTTATCAAATATTGATATTCTTCGCAGTCGGTTTCAAATCCACCAAAATTTTCTCGCCACATGGCATTTGATGTCGGAAACGGTTTGTAATCCGGCGCACTTACCTGCGTTTCTAACCTGAACTTGTCAAAATTTATTCCCCCTCCGCCGGCTGAATGAACTGCGTAGTAGTGGAAAGCAAAAAAGTAATTTCCGGATGTTTCTATCTCAAAGCTCAACTCAATCTTCTCCCACTCGTAAAGATTAGGGATAACCACTTCCAATACCTCCATTTCTTCAACGTTGAATGTCGTTCCATAAAGAATTTTAATATTATCGTTGCCCAAACGAGCTGCATAAAAACTCATGGTGTATGTATTTCCACCCGGAATAACTATCGGATCGGTGATCAAATACTCATCTGCCCCATAAGTTTGGCACAACACCTGCAAGCAGCCTCTCCCTCCGTCGGCATCTGTGAGAAACCAATTATCATAGTTCCACGACAATCCGTCTCCGTTTCCATCAATTGTTGACCAATTTAACATACTTTCCGGAGTATCAAATTCATCCACAAACGGCAATTCAATTAACGCCATTTTTTTGGTCTTTCCGGTAATCGTATTGTTGTATGGATTTGAATCAAATTCGTAATCTACACGTGCCTCTACGGTGTAAAAGCCAAACGCGGAAAAATCGGCTTTTGCGTTAAAAGTATAAGTTATTTCATCGCCGGGAGCTAATTCGGAAATCGTATAAGTTTCAATTATTTCAGTGCCGCCGTTTACTTTATAAGCTAATTCCACATCGCCCGCTATATCTACTATGCCGTTATTGTAGATCACAACCGATATTACTTCCTGGTTGGTTAAATCTAAAGAAGAC
>WQWP01000101.1 GCA_009787485.1 Lentimicrobiaceae bacterium
TCTGTCGTCAAAAAATTCAACTTTTGGCGGCACTTCCGATGTATAGTCGTTATGAACAGTCATATTAATAACAGCTTCACGTAAAGCAACTTGATCCCATAATCTTTTTTCCTCACGCTCTTTGGGGGTAATTTTTGCCAATGTTTTATTTTCTACTTCAATCTTGTCTAATACCTGCTTGGTGGCTTTAATCAATGAACAATAACCGTATTCGTTATTTTCCATTAAATCAACCCTGTCAAGTCCGTCATACTTTGCTACTTTTACAGACATTCCATTTACATCTGCCAACAAATAAGCCACATAGTTATATTTTCCTTCTTCGGTAAGCAGTTCAAGATTGGAAGCAAATTGTTGATTCAAGGTTTTATTTGCACCCTCATAGTATATTTTAAGTTGCTCAAAAGTAAGATTTTGGTTCGGTGATTTAATTTTTCCGATAGAATTGCGTGTACGTTTAGCAAACAGCGATTCAATCATTCTTGCCGGCATCGGTTCAGCAGCCGTTCCGATACGGATGAACGTACCTTTTTCCGACATCCCCAATTTCTTGATATAGTACGGTTTTTCTGTTCCACTGGCAAAAGTGATTTTGATTACGTCTTTCTCCTCTATCGTCTCTACAGCCACATCAAACAATCCCATACAAGACGGCATAATGTTATTTTTCAAGCGGTCTTTAATTTTGAGCATATCGCCATCAATATCAGAAACACCGATAACTTTACCTGTTTTGTCAATTCCGATATAGATTACACCCCCTTCGTGATAATTTAGAAAGGCTGTGGCTTCTTTTTCCAAATCATTGGTAAGTTGCTGTTTATATTCTATGCGATTGGTTTCCGGATTCATTTTTCTTGTATTAATCATTCTGAAAATTCTATTTATCTGTTTTATTCATCAGGAAGCATCATCATCTTAAGCCTTTACGGTTTTGTAATGTTCGGCAAAAGTACAACTTTTCTACGAACTTAATTATCAAAACAAATATATTTTACCCTGTTGAATTGTGAGGGTAGGGCTTTGAATAAAGCCATTTTCGGGTTGGTGGTTGTGTCAAGCTATTTTCCTAATTACCTTATAAATACGTCTCAAACTCGGCATCCCGTCCTCCCCAAGTGCACTTCTAAGCAATTTTGAAACATCCACATTCTCCGGCGCATTGGCTTTGATGATCATCGCTGCCGTAGTGTGCATAAAATTCTTGCTCTCTTCCTTTCCTGCAGGAATTACCTGTCCGAATCTTTTCCCGAAGCGGCTAAACACCTCGTCCACCTTATTACGCACCACTCTGTATGCTTCATGCTTTGCATACCAGCGTCCGCGTGAGTGTCCGGCTTTTTTAGAAGCTCCATACTTCAAAGCCTTTATAGCGTGTTCGGCACGCTTTTCCGTTGGGCTGTTACAAAAACGAACGTGCGAAAACACATCATTTAGCCATGAGAAGTTTTTCATTAAAAAATGTTCTACCTCAAGTTCGGCAGGGGATGGCAACCCAAACTCGTTTAATTCACAAAACATGTTTCGGAAAGCCTCAACCACAGTATCGGCGGTAGGGCGCCCCACTATATATGCCGGACGGAACCAGTAGCCGCTCACCACATCAACAGCCATATAGCTGTTTACCCAACCTCTCACGCTTTTACGGCTCAGCGTCCTGTCGTCCATCGAAACTTTACTTAAGGAATACTTACCGGTATGGCGGTTGTGCTTGGGACGCATTTTGGTATTGTAATCGAAATTGCCGTTCCTGTCCGCATATACCGCCGTATTATTCAGTACATCTTTCAGGTAATTCCAAACGGTACCTACAGAAAGATCAAGCGGTCTGCCCTTGTATTGAAAGTCTTCCGGCAGGAAGCACACGCCGCTTTTTTTATCGTAAAATTCTTTGTTCCCATTCACAAAATCCAAATAATCGGCGTGTACCTGTTCAATAAATGGTTTGTCTGCTTTGCGCCACAACGCCAACAAAAGGTGCTCGGTTGATTTGGATACTTTCCGTGAAAAATCATTGCCAAGCGCGCCATGTAAAATAGACATGTAACCATCATCTAAAAACGCTTTAAACTCCCTTTCAAAACTGCGAACATGTTTACGGTGTCTAACTCCATACTCGGAACACTTTTGACAATACCATTTAAAATTCGCTTTCCACAGTTTCTCTTTTTTGATTCTCCCACCCGATTCTGCCAACTGGAGGTTTTGCCGTTGCCAGCCATCCCTTACGCCATTTAAAACAGAGGCTTTGAACGTATATTCATTAACCTGATCGTCCGTGAGGATTGTGCCGTTCTGCTTTTTAAATGTTTCGTAAAAGGCGCGGGCCTGCTGATCAACTTCTACTCTGTAGATAGGTTGTATCTCCTTTCTTTTAATCGTAGGAATACCAAATTTAGCCTGTATAGCAGACTTGCGATTGGGCATCAAACTGTCGAAATCTATACACGATAGATTATTGCGTCTTGCCAGAACAATTTTCAAAAGTCCTTTCATACTGTCTTTCTTATATTGACCTTCCGTTAATCCGGCGTCCAGCCAGTTTGCTTTTGTAATTACTGTAATACCATTATGCTCGAAATACATACTTTTATGTTTTAATTGTTAATACTTTCAACCAGGCACCCACCTTTGTTTAAGGCGGCTTCCCTTATTTTACTGCTAAGAGCCGTATCGCTCTTATAATTTAATGCTGTTTTAATGGTAGGATAAGTGCACCCAAGAGCTGCCATTATCTCTTTTTTGATTCCGTAATTTACTAAAATGGTCTTCATACTTATAAATTTATATTTTTGCTTCGATTTTTAATTTTAAAAACCACAGCAAAAATACATACATTTCCGTATAAACTAATATGTCCGAATAATATTTTTATGAAATTACCTGAATTAAACAAAAGAATAAAGCAACTAATTGATTTTTCAACAAATGGCGTTGTAAAAAAGTTTGCTGAAAGTGTCGGCTTACCCCAACAAACACTCAATAGATTGTTTGTTGTTGATCATAGAACGGGGAAATACCCTCTTGCCACAACTGAAATTTTGCTGAAAATCACAGAAAAATATGACATCAATGCTTGTTGGCTATTGAACGACGAAGGTGAAATGCTCCGGAATCCAACCGCTCAAGAGGGTACACAAGGTTTACCATATAAGATGACACAGGTCAAGGGTATTCCATTAATCCCTGTCAGCGCAATGGCTGGTTTCGGCTCAGGAGACATGCAGATATTGGAATATGAGTGTGAGCGTTTTGTAATTCCTGTATTTAAGGAAGCGGAATTTCTAATATCAATTAAAGGTTCATCCATGTATCCGGAATACAGTTCCGGGGATATAGTTGCATGCAGAAAATTGCCATTAGATACTTTTTTTCAATGGCACAAAGTATATGTATTGGATACCGAGCAAGGCGCATTGATTAAGCGAATAGAGGAGGGGGAAACACCGGATACACTTACAATAGTATCTGACAATCAAGAATACAAGTCATTTCAGCTACATAAAAGCAAGATATATTCAATTGCTATTGTTTTGGGGGTGGTTAGGCAAGAATCTTAGAATCAACAAATATTATCTTATGGATTTTCATGAATTAATTACAAAACGGCAGAGTGAACGGCAGTATGATACCCGTCCGGTAGAGGCGGAAAAAATCATGTTATGTATTGAGGCGGCTCGCATGGCGCCTTCGGCGTGCAATGCACAGCCTTGGAAATTTATCGTGGTGGACGAGCCGGAATTAAAGACACAGCTTGCAAACGCCATAGCAAGTATGGGAATGAATAAATTTGCCTTTGATGCGCCTGCGATTGTTGCTATTGTGCTGGAAAAACCCAATGTTATGTCTAAAATCGGTTCGGTTTTAAAAGGAAAAGAATACACGCTGATGGATATTGGTATTGCCGCTACTCACTTTTGTTTGCAGGCGACCGAGTTAGGATTGGGAACCTGTATTATAGGCTGGTTCGACGAGAAAAAAGTACGAAAACTCCTTCAAATTCCAAATAAAAAACGTATTCCCTTGCTGCTTACAGTAGGTTATTCTACCGATGAGTTACGAAAAAAACAGCGAAAAGAGTTAAATGTTGTGCACAGTTCAAATAAATATTGAGGCTACCATTCAAAAATACAGAGCGGGGAATGTGGGAATACATTCAATTACCGTAATAGGAAAGCTACTTAATTAATTGGGCAAATACACTTACGAGCGTTACGTTGTATGTACACATCACGTACCCCTATACTGTCACCCTGCACCCTGCTAAGGCGTAATATTCGCTAAAAAACACACTTTTTCACGCAAATCTTATAAAACTAATTGATTTTCAATAAAATATGAGAAAAATAGCGTAAAAACTCAATATATTATTGCTATTTTATCCCCCTCAACTCAAACGAAAAACGCCATTTTATCACTAAAAAACTGTATTATGTGGGGTAAACTCGTGCAAAATTTTATCATAAAATGGAACTTTTAGGGAACTTTTAGGGAACTTTTAGGGAACTTTTAGAAAAAAGTGCTCAAAAATGGCTTGTTTTTTGGGTGCTTTTTGGGTGGGTTTTTGGGGTAAAAAAGGGCAAAAAATCGGAGTAATTTATTGTTTTTAGGTTATTATAATTATTACACAATAAAAGCGGTTTAATTGGCATTAAAAACGCGGTTTAACGCCTTATAATCAATAATGTATAGTGCAATTCAAATTATCCTATTTTATCCCATTTTTATCGCATTTTATCCCATTTTCACTCATTCGCGTCCCATTTTATCGCATTCGCATCTCAAAAACTGCGTCAAACCACCTTTTGAACCGTTTGTTTTAAAACGGTTCTTTGGCGGATACGGTTGTAAGTGTTTGAAAATTAGAAAAAAATATGAGAAAATAAAAGATGCTTTATGTACGTTTTGTTTTGGAGCCCTTATCCTTGAAGAATTTGTACAATAATTAATGATTATTTACGCTATTGATATAAACAATTTATCATGGTAAAGAAGTGCTGTAAATCACTCATAAATCCCCTTCAAATTTTGAAGGGGTGTCTCGCAAAGCGAGACGGGGTAGTTTATAACTGGAAAGAAAATTTATATCTTTTTTCATTAGCGGCGTTTCTCATTTCCTTGCCGACCTCCATTGCTTTAATAAGCATTACTGCCGTGGCATTGCTCATTGTTTGGATACTGACCGGAGATTATAAAAAAAAATGGAACAGATTGATACACAATACAAACGCCCTTTTATTAATGAGTATTCCTGTGGTGTACTTAATTGGGCTTTGCTTTACCCATAATTTATCTTTGGGATTACAAGAATTTAATAAGAGCTTATATTGGTTCATTTTTGCTTTTGTATTAGGGTCTTCATCTCCCGTTTCATATATAAATACTTGCAGGTTGTTGGGCATTTATATTTTAACGGTATCTATAGCCGCAGGAGTAGCTCTGTTCCAATTATTATTTATTGACGCTATCCATTTTTCCGATTTTAGAAAAGTTACATGGATTGATCACATTCCCTTTTCGTATCAAATTGCTTTTGTGATTTGGCTCATCTTCTATTTTATTTACACCGGAAAGTTTTCATGGATTCAAAAATCTTTACTGTTTCTTCTTATTGTTTTCTTAATCATTATTTTATTTTCGTTAAAATCGTTTAATGCTTACCTTTACTTTGGCGTAATGTCGGTTACTGCATTACTGATGTTAATTTGGAAAACAAAAAAGAAGTTACTTAAATTTACTTTTTTGGGATTGTTACTTTTTATAACTGTTTTCCCCATAGCTTATGTATATCATTGTGTTCAAAGGTTTTATGATACTGTCGAATATAATGTTGATGAAATCGAAAAATACACTGCCCAAGGAAACAGATACTGGCATGATTTTAATTCTAAACTTAAAGAAAATGGAAATTATATGGGTTTATTTATCTGTGAGGAAGAACTAATTCCATTGTGGAACGCGCATAGCCAAAAAAAATATGATAGTAGAACTTCGACCGGATATTCTTTGAGCCTTGTGATTCTAAGATACATGGCAAGCAAAGGGTTGACCAAAGATGCGGAGGGTTTTGCGCAACTTTCCCAGAAAGATATTGAAAACATTGAAAATGAAATTCCTAACTATATTTATGCAGAAAACAAATTAAGTGTTTATCCTCGAATTTACGAAACGATATGGGAATTAGATCAATATGAAATAAACCGGAATCCTAACAATAAAACTTTGGCACAGCGTATTGAGTTGACACTTTTAGCCGGCGATATTATCAATAAACATATTTGGGTGGGTATCGGTTTGGGAAATAATGCACAAGCCTACGAAAAAGCCATTGCGCAATCCAAATCGAAATTGACACGCCAAGTAACAGGATCTGCCCATAACCAATACCTTAATTATCTTATTCGTTTTGGAATATTGGGCTTTTTATATATTATAGGAGTTTTAATATGGGTTTTTTTTAAAGGAAGAAAAAACAATCCTTTTTTAATTACCCTATTTTTTGCGAGTATGCTGGCGGCAAACTTCGGAGAAGCCAATTGGGAAACATTTATCGGCTTAAACTATTTTGCTTTTTTTATCTGTTTTTTGATGTGGATAACGCCAAAAAATATCTCCAATAAGCACACAGATGACACGGATTAAACAGATACTCATAGATTAAAACAGATACTCATAGATTAAATATGTTATCGGTGTAAATCTGTGGCATCTGTGTGTAAAAAACTATTTCACACTATTCATATAAACAATAAACTCCACAATTTTGTGCGAATACCCCATTTCATTGTCATACCACGCTACCACTTTTACAAAATTGGAATTCAACATAATACCGGCTCCTGCATCGAAAATAGAAGTTCTGGGGTCGCCGATAAAATCGGAAGAAACAACCGCATCTTCGGTATAACCCAAAATTCCTTCAAGCTCATTTTCAGAGGCATGTTTCATTGTGGCTTTAATTTCGTCGTAGGTGGTTTCTTTTTCAAGGCGGCAGGTTAAATCTACTACGGAAACATTTAAGGTAGGCACGCGGAACGACATGCCGGTAAGTTTTCCTTTCAACTCGGGAATTACTTTGGTTACGGCTTTGGCGGCGCCGGTAGAAGAGGGGATGATATTGCCCGATGCGGCACGTCCACCTCTCCAATCTTTAGCAGAAGGACCATCCACCGTTTTTTGGGAGGCAGTCATGGCATGCACTGTGGTCATCAATCCTTCCACTAAACCAAATTTTTCATGAAGTACTTTCGTGATGGGTGCCAAACAGTTAGTAGTACAAGAAGCATTCGATACAATGTTTTCGCCGTTGTAGTTTTTGTGGTTAACCCCCATAACAAACATCGGCGTGTCATCTTTTGAAGGGGCGGACATTACCACCACTTTTGCGCCGGCATCAATATGTTTTTGCGCGGTTTCTTTCGTTAAAAACAAACCTGTAGATTCTACAATATACTCGGCGTCTATTTCATTCCATTTTAAATTTGCGGGGTCTTTCTCTGCAGTAACACGAATCTCTTGTCCGTTAACAATTAATTTTCCATCTTTTACAGCCACATCGCCTGTAAACTGACCGTGCACGGTGTCGTATTTCAGCATATAAGCCATGTAGTTAACGTCTAACAGATCGTTAATTCCTACAATTTGCACATCGTCTCTTTGCATGGAAGCGCGGAATACTAAACGTCCAATTCTTCCAAAACCGTTGATACCAACTTTGATTTTTTTCATAATGTATTGATTTAAGTGTTAATAACTTTGTTTGAATAAGGTTGGCAAAGATATTATTTTTATTCACTACTGACCGACAAAAATATTAAAAAATTTGAGTATTAAAAAGGGCGATCAAATAATCGCCCTAAAGTTGTAATTTTGTTGTTCCTAAAGCAACAAATACAATGGGCGAAGAAAGCAAA
>WQWP01000102.1 GCA_009787485.1 Lentimicrobiaceae bacterium
AAGAAGGCATCCAACTTACTTCTTTGTTTTGCATAATACCTGAGTAAGCCAAAATCTTTCCCATAGAAAGAACGCCTTGTCCGCCAAAACCTGCTATAATAATTTCTTCAGTCATAACTTGTTGTTTATTCGTTTATTTATTGTTTTTTAAGTCGCCAAGTGGATAGAAAGGTAACATGTTTTCTTCCAACCATTCATTAGCTTTCACTGCAGGGAGTTTCCATCCGGAGTTACAGTTAGAAACGATCTCTACAAAAGAGGTGCCTTGATTTAGTTTTTGGTTTTCAAATGCCTGACGGATTGCTTTTTTGCATTTCCGTGCCAAAGCGGGCGTATGCACGGCTTGTCGGGTTACATAAAGCGCTCCCGGAAGTTGTGCAATTAATTCCGTAATTTTCAACGGATTTCCCATAGTTTGCAAATCACGTCCGTAGGGCGAAGTTGATGTTTTCATACCTTTCAGCGTAGTGGGCGCCATTTGACCGCCGGTCATGCCGTAAATTCCGTTGTTCACAAAAATCATGGTCATATTTTCTCCACGGTTTGCTGCGTGAATCGTTTCTGCGGTGCCAATCGCTGCCAGGTCGCCGTCGCCTTGATAGGTAAACACGAAGTGGTTCGGGTAGAGGCGTTTAATGCCTGTTCCAACTGCAGGGGCGCGTCCGTGTGCCGCCTCAATGCAATCTACATCGAAGTAGTTGTATGCCAAAACGGCGCAACCTACCGGCGCAACCCCAATGGTTTTATCCTGAATGTCCATCTCCTCAATTACTTCTGCAATGATGCGATGAACCAATCCGTGTCCGCAACCCGGACAGTAGTGCATGACATTACTTGTAAGCACCGGGGTCTTTTTATAGACTAAATTTTCGGGTTTAATAATTTCTTCTCTTGTCATATTTTTGTTTTTTTTAATTTTTTAAAAATTCTTCAATGCTTCTAATATTTCACCTGGGGTGTGAATAACGCCGCCGAAACGTCCGAAATGTTTTACGGGTACTTTGCACTCTACTGCTAATTTTACGTCTTCCACCATTTGCCCGGCGTTCATCTCTACGCTTAAAATGCCTTTGGTTTTCAATCCGATTTCGTGAATGATTTTTGAGGGGAATGGCCACAAGGTAATTGGGCGAATCAATCCGAGTTTAATGCCTTCTGCGCGCGCCAACTCCAATACTTTTTGGCAAATACGTGCGGATGAGCCGTAGGCTATCAAAATATACTCCGCATCTTCGCATTGGAAAGTTTCGTAACGTTGCTCGGTAACTTCACATTCCTTATATTTGGCTTGCAAACGTATATTTAGTTTTTCCTGTTCGGCAGATTGCAAATTCAGTGAAGTAATAATGTTGTGTCCTCTTGTTTTAGGCTTTCCGGTAGCTGCCCATGGGTAAGTTTTTGCGATATATTCATCTGTCCAGCGGGGTTTGTGTTCGCCCACCTCCACTTTTTCCATTACCTGCCCGATGATACCGTCGGAGAGAATCATTACAGGGTTTCTGTATTTGAACGCCAGGTCGAAGCCAAGTTCTACAAAATCGTACATCTCCTGTACGGATGCCGGCGCTAAGGTAATGAGGCGATAATCGCCGTGCCCGCCGCCTTTTACACTTTGGAAATAGTCGGCTTGCGAAGGTTGGATGGTTCCCAATCCGGGGCCACCGCGCACAACGTTTACGCACAATGCAGGAAGTTCAGCGCCTGCAATGTAGGATAATCCTTCCTGCATCAGGCTCACGCCCGGACTTGAAGAAGTGGTCATTACCTTTTTGCCCACCGATGCGCCGCCATACACCATGTTGATGGATGCTACCTCGCTCTCTGCCTGCAATACTACCATGCCGGTTTTTTCATACGGATTTTCCAGCATTAGATGTTCCAATATCTCCGATTGCGGCGTAATTGGATAGCCGAAGTAGCCATCACAGCCGCAGCGAATTGCACCCTCGGCAATCGCTTCGTTCCCTTTCATTAGTTTGAGTTCTTTCATAAAATATGTATTATTATTTAACGATTAATTTTTTTGCTTCTTTGCCTACTTTAACAATGTAAAAACCTTTAGCAAAAGTTGAAATATCAATTTGTGTGTTTTCAGGGTAAAGTTGCTCGGTTTTCAAAAGCAGCCCCCGAACATCATAAATTTGAGCAGTTATTTCTCCGGAGTTAAAATCGGAAGATGGGAATATAATTTCAAAATATCGAGTTGCCGGATTGGGTTGAATAGAGAAGACCACGTTTGTTTTTTCATTTTTATTAATTCCAACCGGAGACCATACTGCATAAAGATCAATATCTTTGTCAATTATAATAGACTGACTATCTGTGTATTCAATATCTCCCTCTGGGGTGAGCGCCCATCCTAAAAAATCTCTTCCCGGAAATTTAAAATTATTTTTAGACAAATTTTGCGCAATATCAACTTCAAATACTTGCATAGCCATTGAGCCTGCAATACCTCCGTTGCGATGAAATGTAACCCCATAAAATTGTGTTATTCTATAGGAAAAAGAAATTTTATCACCGTCTAATGTAATATTATCAATAGAAAAATTACTTATCATAGCTCCATTAGTTAAAGTGGGCTTTGGATTGGTAGCAAGATTGAATTCATTTCTTCCGCCCTGACCAAAATGCGCCATGCTAAGAGTGCCATTACTAGATGGATAATCTCCGCCGCCGGGTCTGAAAATAAAGACTTCGTCAAAAACACTGCTGTTATTAAAACCTGCATTTCCATTCCATCTTGTATTAATTCTATAAATCAACATTCCGGCGACATTACCATAGCCAAAGTTTTCAAACGGGTCGCTAGAATTTCTATATTCCAATACGAAAAATTGTTGCGGATCGGTGGTAGGAATTTTATAACTCACAATCCCTGTCCCATTTCCTACGGAATTAAGGGTATATTCATTTCCGGGCTGAATTTCAGTAGGATATTCCAACCAATTGCCATATTTCCATTTTGCGTATGCGCCTGATTGTTGTGGCGGATTTGGATTTGACTCCATAATATCCCAAGTGCCGCAGGGAGAGCTATTGTGGTTATAGTGGTAGAAGTCGGGGAAACCCAATGTGTGTTGCATTTCGTGGCTTAATACAGCCGTATTGAAGTATCCCGGCGCACCTTCCAACATGAAGTTATAGTCGTAAACACGTTTGTTGTGAATATAAACACTCGGAGAAGTATATAATGCCCAACGGTGCGGCCAAAGCAATGTTGACCAAGCTGTTGTATTGCCTTTTACTACAAAGCAAACATTGTCCACACGACCATCACCATTGTAATCAAGATTTAAATCCTCAGGAACCATATCGGCTATATGTTGAATGGCTTTACGTAACAATGTATGTTCTCTGTCTGTACGTTGATCATCATTCATATATCCGTTAGGATTGGTTATTGCATGGTAAGGCATGAAATAACTTCTCGGATGTTCATCCTGATAAGACAAAATCAAATTTCCATCCGGTTCCGGATAAAAAGTTGAAGGAACTAGTAACTGCCCGTAAGAAGTAGTTTCAAAATAGTTAATCATGGAATTAAAACCCGGAGTTTGGTTATTAAACATATTATCAACCGTTGAAAATGGGGTTGGTATATCTGTTTCATCTGAAAATCTGATAAAAACTACCAGGTTGTTCAGTGTGCCGTGATTTCTGTTAGGCGTAAGAGCGCGTGGAATATCTTCAAAATTGAACCATGCCGCTCTTCTTGCCTGATATTCTTCATTAGAAATGATAACATTAGGCTGAAGCCCTTTTGCTGAAGGATCAACGCTGCCTGCCACAAACTGAGAGGGAACGATCTTATCCCTTTCGTATATAGCATACATGTAATAGCCTTCATCATTTTGAATAATGGTAAACCCATTTTGGTCATGAAGGTAGTTAAAAAACTCGTCGCCAGAAGCGTAGCAGTGTAATAAATCCCCATTCGGCTGTATCACAGTTTGGGGGATATCTTTCAAATACGCAGCATGAACGCTGGTAATTACAAGAAAGAAAACTAATAATGCAGTGATGATTGATCTCATGATTTTTGTTTTAAACTTTTACACGATATACTTCGATAATTCCATCGGGGCAAATCACTGCGCAGTTTGCACATCCGATACAATCGTCGTTAATCAATTCCAGGAAATTGTATCCTTTTTTGTTTACCTTTTTCGACAAAGCGATACAATGATTTGGGCAGCCGGTTGTGCATACGGCGCATCCTTTGCAATGTTCAGTGTCAATCACTAAAGTTCCTTTAAATGCCATAGTTTCAATTTTTAATGTTATTATTTACGTTAATTTTAGACGAAATTATATGCTTTTTTTTGCAGGGCACGAAAATAGTATTTTTCTTTGATTTTGAGGTTATCTGTTCGGATGAAATACCTCAAAACTATTATCCGAATAGAAAAACACGATTTTTTTTACTGTTAGTGATGGAGAAATATCTCTGCTCTCTTTTTCTGCCGGTTTTTCAATTGGCGCTTCTATCGGTTTTTGAATCGGTTTTTCAACAACAGGCGCTACGGGTTCAACTTCACGGGGATTGGATATTAGTATATCAATCTCTTTTTTTTCTACTACAGGCAATTCTACAGAGGTTACATTTGTTTCAGGCGATGAAACGGAAAAGAGATCCGGTTTCGCCATTTCAGTATGAAATCTTTTTTCGTTTTGAATTTTAACGATCAACTCTTTTTCTTCATTGTTGCGAAACATATCACCCATACCCATAATAAGCCACTCGGTCTTTATGTCAGGGTAACAGTGCAATATTTTCTTGGCTAAGTCCAAGCTGGGCTGGTTCCGCCCAGAAAAAAGATGAGTTAAATTTGAACGATTTATGCCAATTACTTCAGCAAATGAGGCAGGAGATAATTTGTAATACTCCATAATTTGTTTAATTCTGTCAACCATAATTTATTTAAGTTTATGTTTGTAAAAATCTACTGCGGCTACAGTTGTGCAAAAATAATGTTTATTATTTTACTTTTGTAATTGTTGATAAAATTATTAATATAAAATGTAAGTAATTACTATAATTATTTGATTTATAGTATAATAAATTTATATAAGTAATTTTTTGAATATTGTTGAAACGAATATATCTGTTATATCATTTCATTTATTAATAAATCAATATAATATACTTAGAAATCAATATTTTAAATAATAAATATTGTTGATAAAACATATACCTATTTACTGAATCTGTCACCAAACCTAACTTTCGGATATCCTAAGAATCACAACGGTTTGTTTACTTCTGTATAGTTATTGTTGTAAACAAATTTTATTTTTGTTTAAGTATGTAAACTGTGCTGGTTTGAATATTCAAGAAAAAAAATATATCAGTGTATATAAAATGAAATCTCATAATGTGCGTTTTTACTACAACCTAAAATTAATATCTATGGACATAACCATTTTATGGGCAGACGATGAAATTGAATTGTTAAAGCCACACATCATTTTTCTACAAAACAAAGGGTACAAGGTAATTCCTGTTGTGAGCGGTACTGAAGCGCTTGAAATATTGGAAACTCAAATCGTGGATATTGTTTTCTTGGATGAGAACATGCCCGGACTTACCGGAATTGACACCCTCAAACGCATGAAAGCATTTAATCAACACGTTCCTATTGTGATGATTACTAAAAGCGAAGAGGAAAGCATTATGGAAGACGCTATTGGCGGAAATATTGCCGATTATTTGATTAAACCTGTAAATCCTAATCAGATTTTATCGTGCTTGAAAAAGAATATTGACAACAAAAAGCTGATTACAGAAAAAAGCACCATGGCCTACCAACAAGCTTTTCGGGAAATTGCGATGAAAATTTCCGACAGACTTTCCTTAGAAGAGTGGGAAAAATTATACAGAGAGCTTGTTTATTGGGAGTTAGAATTAGAAAAAATTGAAGATGCCGGTGTAGCTGATATTCTGGCAGATCAGAAAACAGAAGCCAACACCTGTTTCAGCAAATATGTAATGCGTAATTACCAAAATTGGCTGCTGGGAAATGGCCCGGAAAAACCACTATTTTCTCATACTATTTTAAAAGATAAACTTTTTCCTTCTATTAAAGAGAAGCCAATATTCTTATTTGTCATTGATAATCTGCGTTATGACCAATGGAAAACGTTGCAGCCGCTTATTAATGAATACTATCGCACAGACTCTGAGGATATTTATTACAGCATTCTTCCAACGGCAACCCATTATTCGAGGAATGCGCTTTTTGCCGGACTTATGCCCGGAGAGATTGCCAAAAAATATCCCAATATGTGGTTGAACGAGAATGATGAAGGCGGTAAAAATCAATTTGAGCAACCTCTGTTAGGCGAATATTTAAAACGTCATGGAAAAAACATAAAATATTCATTTTCAAAAATTTTAAACGTAGATTTCGGTAAAAAGGTGTTGGACAATATGCACCAACTCATGCAAAATCCATTAAATGTTATCGTTTTCAATTTTATAGATATGCTTTCGCATGCTCGCATGGAGGTAGATTTAATTCGCGAACTTGCGGATAATGAAAAATCTTACCGCAGCGTTACCAAATCCTGGTTTGAAAATTCAACGTTGTTAGATATGATTAAATACTTAGCTGCTCGCAAGATACCTATTTTCATTACGACCGATCACGGCACCATAAAAATAACCAAACCCATAAAAGTAGTGGGGGATAAGTTTATTAACGCCAATTTGCGCTATAAAGTGGGAAGAACAATGGATTACCCTGCCAATCAAGTGTTTGAAGTAAAAAATCCGGAAGATATTTTCTTGCCGAAAGAGGGCGTAACGCATCGCTATATTTTTGCTACAGGCTCCGACTTTTTTGCTTATCCTAATAATTATAATCATTATGTGAATTACTATAAGGATACCTTTCAGCACGGAGGGATTTCGTTGGAGGAGATGATGTTACCGTTTGTGAAACTGTTACCGAAATAATAATAACGCAAAATTAAATACACTATTTGGTTCTATTTCAAATGCTTCCTGCTCGTGTCGCATAATGCGTAATGGGCGTTCTCCTCTTAAAGTAATTTTATCATTTTCAACCCAAAGCGCTGTGCCTTCGCGCAATCCTGCCACCGTAATTTGGGGATTTACTGCCAAAAATTCATTAATTCTATCCTGGCGCGTTTCACCGCCATGGCGAATGGCATCGTTGATTTCTTCAGGATGCGGGTCAATATAATGCGGATTGATTTGGAAAGGTACAAAGTCGAAACATTGGAAACTTTTGGGCATAATAATCGGCATATCATTGGTGGTGCGCAAAGTAGGGCAAGCCACGTTAGAGCCTGCGCTCCAACCCAAGAATGGCGTTCCTTCCAATACTTTCCTACGCACCGGCTCAATTAATTCCTGTGCATGAATTTCATACACCAAATGGAAGGTACTCCCCCCTCCTACCATAAGCACATCAGCTTGATTTACAGCTTCAACCGGGCATTTTGCGTTGTGAATAGATTGCACATTAAATCCGTGTTGAGCAAAAATCCCTACTATCCTATCAGCATAGGCGTCATAGCTATCAGGATAGTTCTTCCCTGCGATTTTTACGCCTGCATAAGGGAAGAAAAGAATGTTTTTCTTCTCGTTCTTCAAAAATTCTAAGATTAGGGGCATGCACCAGCCCAAATACGGTTCTTTGTAATTTGTTGAATTGCTTAATAATAATAATTTCATACGTAATTTTTTTGAATTTGCGGCGAATATAGTGAAAAAAGTTTATTTTCGCCGTCTCAAAATGAGAAACGTTCTTTGAAACGAGCCTTGGTGGTGGAATTGGTAGACACGCAGGACTTAAAATCCTGTGACCATTGCGGTCGTGCGGGTTCAAGTCCCGCCCGAGGTACAAATTTACATCAAGGT
>WQWP01000103.1 GCA_009787485.1 Lentimicrobiaceae bacterium
GCGATAATCAATACCACACTACGAAAGTTGTTATTAATTAACCTGTAGGGGCAGGGCGCGCCTTGCCCCTACGGAAACGATACACAATAATAGTAGTTAATAATTTTTGGACGGAGAGGGCGCCTTGAAAAGGGGCGCCTTTTCTAAGTTGTAAGTAGAATAATTTGTCTATATTAATCAATATACTAAACAATAAATTATGAAAATTAATCAATGTATTAAATAAAAATACTATTTTTGCAAAATAAAATAAAATACATGTAATTATGGATAAACAAATTATTAAGCAAATTATTTTAGAAAAACAAGCTGAAATTCAATCTGTTAAATTAATCAACAGACATATTGAGTTGGAAGATTCCGTCAATTATATTTTTGTCGGTATCAGACGTGCAGGGAAATCATATATGCTTTATCAACAAATTAAAACTTTAATTAACCTGAAAAAAGCAACTATTGAAAATATTTTGTTCATCAATTTTGAGGATGAGCGGCTCTCTTCTATGAAAGCCGGAGATTTAAACATTTTTTTGGAATGTTATGAGGAGTTGTATGCTCACAAACCGCTTGTTTTCCTTGATGAAATTCAGAACGTTAATGGATGGGAAAAATTTGCACGCCGCCTTGCCGATTCAAAATACAGAGTTTTTATCACCGGAAGTAACGCTAAAATGCTTAGCAAAGAAATGTACACCACGCTGGGTGGCAGATATATAGCAATAGAAATTTTTCCATTTTCTTTTCGCGAATATTTGACATTCAACAATATCAATGTAAAGAAAAATTGGGAATATGATAAAACTCGTTATCAAGTTGCCAAAATATTTGATGGTTATTTCTATTTTGGCGGGTTTGCAGAATTGTTTCCTCTCAAAGATAAACGAAGTTGGTTAAATTCTTTATATCAAAAAATTTTGTTGGGCGATATTATTTATAGAAACGACATCAGAAACGAAAATGCTATAAGAGTTCTTGCCAAAAAGTTGGCGGAAAGTGTTATGCAACCGTCGTCTCTATCAAGAATCAAAAATATAATAGATTCAACCGGAGCTAATATTGCCCGAAATACTCTTGTTGATTATCTAAGGTATCTATCGGATGCATATTTAATTTTCGAAATTTCAAACTTTTCGAGCAAATTAAGCGAAAAGGAAACTTTTAAAAAAAGGTATTTTTACGACAATGGTTTATTGAATATTTTTTTGTTCAATCCCGAAACAAAATTGCTTGAAAACCTGGTGGCTGTAGAATTGAAAAAAAAATACGGCGAAAATGTCTATTTCTATCATAAAAATATTGAAGTTGATTTCTTTATCCCACAGGAATATAGAGCAGTGCAAGTGGCATACAATATTTCCGACATCAATACAAGGCAACGAGAAGTAAAAGCCCTCCTGAAACTTGCCGAAGTATATAATTTAAAACATCTTGAAATTATAACTTGGGACGAAGAATCTGTTATTGAAGAAAATAATACACTAATAAAAGTCATTCCCGTTTGGAAGTGGGTTTTATTATACCCCTGTAAAAAACAATGATATAGAGGGCGCCTTGAAAAGGGGCGCCTTTTCTAAGATAAACACAAATATTTCTAAAATCTTCAAATATTTCTTAAAAAATCATCTAAACTATCTTCCTCAGCAAGCCCTAATTTCTTTTTTATGCGATAACGATGCGTGCGCACGGCATCCGGTAATATATTAAGCATCTGGCCTATTTCTTTTGTAGATAATCCGATACGGCTGTATGCGCACATTCGCAAATTTTGTTCGGTTAACTCATCACATAGAAATTTTAGTTTATCAAAAAAATTAGGCTGAACTTTATTAAAATGAACCATAAAATTATTTTGTTCAAAGTTTGTACTTAAATTAAGTTTCACTATTGAATTGATTTCTTTTACAAGTTCTTTGTCTCTTTCTTCATTTTCATATTGTTTTGTAATATCTGATATTTGCTGCAATACGGTATTTTTCTGTATAAGCATCAACGATGATGATGAAATTTCTCTCAATTTCGCTTCTAAACTCTCCTGTAGCAACAACTCCTGATGTTTTTTTTGTCGAATTATTATTAACAGCAATATTACGAGTATGGTTGCCGCCAATGTAGAAATAAGAAGAATTATTATTTGGCGGTTTCTTATGGTAACTTGTTGTTGAGCTATTGTAAGTTTGCTTTGAGAGGCTTCCAAATAAACAGAAATGTATGAGCGATAAGCTTCGATTGTCTTAGAATTACCGGATAATTTTGTACTTAGTTGATTGTACCTGCTAAGATAACTATAAGCGCTGTCAATATTATTGAGTTCAAAATATATTTGAGATAAATTCGAAAGGATTGGAGCGAGCAGTTCCATATTTCCTTTTTGTTCAGCAATTTTTTTAGACTCTATAGAATAATAGAGCGCATTTTTCAAATCACCTCGAAAATAATAATTTATAGACATATTTTGATTGTAAACGATAGATATTTTGCTGTTATTAATTATGGGAGATATCGTTGATAACAAGTCGAAACAATGCTCTGCATTTTGGTAATTAGCTGTTACGGAATAAAATCCGCCTAAATTGGCATAAGCCATTGCCAATAGTCCGGGATCGCCATAAGCCTCTAAATCAATTAATAAAAAGCATAATGAATCTATGGCTTCCTGAATCCTGCCGGAATAACTCCAGGCGCTGAAAAGATTCAATTTGGTCAAAAAAAACTCTTTTTGAGTTACAGGAGAATAATATTGCAATGCTTGATTGTAATAATCTTCAGCCATAGACAAGCTTTGTATGTAAAAACAGATCGTTCCAAGTAAACTTAACGTTCTGATAATAAATGCTGAATCATTTAACTGCGTAAAAATATCTAAAGTTTTCAAAGATGTAGTAAAAGCGCTGGCATAATCGCCACAAAGCGTATAATTTAATGCTAATGTATGATTCAATAAGGCGTACTCAAGAATATTTATTTTTTCGTTTATTGTTTCAAAAATATTTTTAATTCGTTGTTCCAGAGTAGTATCTATGTCGCCTTGTGTAAAATTTATCAAAGTTTCCCAATAAACGGTTTGAGTTGCCAGGTTATTATCTTCGGGATAAGCGGCGCAAATTTCGTATAACTCAGATATTAGAACTTTTGCTTCCGATGAGGGCTTAGAAAACCGTATTTCGGAAAGCCGGTTAATGATCGTTTCAAATTGTCCTTTGGTGTCATTTGCTGCAAAACTTTCTTGAGAAACAACAAAAAATAAACTTGTTACAATTATTATTAGTTTATATTTCATTTCTCTCATAATCTGTAATTTTTCTTTTTGTATGATTGCTTGCAAAAATATACGAAATATGTATTTAGAAACAACATTTTGATATTTATATTATCAATAAAAATTAATTAGCTGATTTACAATGTTGTTTTTTCTTGTCTATACTTTGTTTATACTGATATTTTAAAACGGATAACAATTTGTTAATATCTTTGCAACCATAAAACTTTTTACTACCGATGTTCTTGTATTTTTAAAACAATTAATATATAAATTTTACGAATTATGATGAATTTTAAACAATTTAATTACAGTACAGGCATAATAAATTTGCCTTTAAAAAAAGACAGAAATTATCGTTTGATCGTTTCTCTTTTGTTTTCTATTTTTTGCTTTCTGCTACCTGTTGCAGTATCGGCACAATTTACAGATGGCGATGGTTTATTTAAAGAAACCCATACTTTAACGAAAGGATTTAATGATCCTTGCACCATCACTACATTGCCTTTTGAAGAAGGCTTTGAAGGTGATTTTCCACCGGAATGTTGGACGCGTATTCAGGTTACAGGAACATCCAACTGGGTAAAAGGCACCGTTGCTAATACGGGTACGGGGTCGGCTTACCATGCAGAGATTTCCGGTGACACTTATCTCGTAACGCCGCCCATTACATTACCAAGTGGCGGATACTATACGTTAGACTTTTGGTCATATTACACTTCTCCAACATTTTATAATGGCACAAATGCTTATTGTGAAATAATGATCTCTACAACCACTAACGATCCCGCTTCGTTTACCACTGTGAAACGATTTAATAGAGACGCCGGTGAAGTAACACAAGCCTGGCAACAATTTACCATATCATTAAACGATTATTTGGGTGAAACTGTTTACATCGCATTCCGATATGTTGCAGCATTTTCAAACCATGGTTGGTATATTGATGATGTTAAAGTTTCACAACTTCCAAGCGTTCCTGTTTTTGCCGGAGCAGCTACTTTGCAAGCCGGCGTGGTTTATAGCAATATTCCCATCCCTAATACAAGAGAATACAACATTACCAATAAAGGTGGCGCGCCCTTAATTATCAGCGATGCTATTTCATCAAGTCCTGAAATTACGGTTTCGGGATTGCCGGTTACTATTGGGGTAATGGAGAGTGCGCCGATTACCGTTAACATGAACGTTTCGACCCTCCCTGCCGGAGCATATAATGGAAATTTTGTACTTGCTACCAATGATCCTGAAAACAACAATCCGGTGGTGAATGTTGCAGCTACAGTTTCAACGCTGTTTATCAGTCCGTTTATATACGAAAACTTTATAAATCTTGCCGCTCCTCAAGGCTGGGTATATACCACATTCTCAAGATATGCCATAGGAGGTTTGGATAACTCTCCCTGCTTAAGAGGATATATTTACGGAGCTACATGGAATAAAGCTGATGTTAAGACCAGTTATGTGAATATGGGACCTAACCCAATATGCACTTTTTATTATAGAGCTACAAACGACCAACTTGGAAATGTGATGGCTAACGCTGATGTATTTTCGGGCGAAGTACGAATTACAAAAGATTTCGGCGCTACCTGGGAAGTAATACACTCTATTGAGCGTGGCCAACATATTCCTTCTACAAGCTACGCACTTGTTGACGTTGATGTGAGCGCTTACGCCAACGAAATATGTATGGTGCAAATTGCCTTTATGTCTTATGACCCACTTGTTGCTACTATGTGGGTGGATGACATTACCGTAGGAACAGATCCCGTAAACGAACTTGAAGCCCTCTCTATTAGGGGCTCTACTATTCCAACTGTGGGCGTATCTTCACCTTATACGGTTGCAATAAGAAATAATGGATCTGCTATACAAGATGAAAATACCTACTCTGTAAAGTTGATGAAGCAAGGCAATATTCAAATTGCAACCTTGCCCGGCGTTTCTATTGCCAAAAATCAAACCATGGAATTTGAGTTCTATTGGGTGCCTGATGTTGAAGGGCCTACATATTTGTATGGTGAAATAGTGTGCCCACCCGACGAATTTCCGGGCAATAATAAAACAAGTTTTTTATCGGTGCAAGTACAACCTGAGGGTACAGTAGGTATTGTTATAGGACAAGGAACCAATGTATTGAATTTCCCTTACGATTTCGTCGGTCAAAATAAAAGTTTGACGCAAACACTCTATTATCCTGATGAAATTGTGGCCATTGGAGGTGAAATTACCGGATTGATCTACCGGTCACGAATTAACAGCGCCGGTGTTACAGACAAGAATATTAAAGTTTGGATAGGGGAAACCACACAACCTAACCTGGCAAATGGTTGGGTGAATCCATCTACTTTAACCCTTGCGTTTGATGGACAACTTAACTTCCCTGCCGGAGATGGTTTAGATGTTGCCGTAATGTTCAATACACCTTATTCATATCAAGGAGGTACATTAGTGGTTTATTCTTATAAAGATGACACCCGCACGCACGCATGGAATGACCAATTTTACGGTACAACAATGGCTAACTCAAACCGCTCCAGATCTGTTGTTTCTTATTATGACATTGATGTTACAAATCCGCCCGCAGCCTCCAACGCCTCGCATCTGTATCCTAATGTAACCCTCATGATGAATACCTCAGGCATGGGTTCATTATCTGGAGTTGTAACTGATGCTAACGGCGCTTTGGGTGGAGCTATGGTTAAAATTGTTGGCTTCCCGCTATCGGTACTTACAAATGCTGCCGGTGAATATTCGCTCCCGTATTTAGCTGCCGGTACGTATGATATAGAAGTAAGCAAGTTTAACTATTTCACCGAAACATCTCAAATTGTTATTACAGCCAACACTAACCAAACGCATAATGTTACGATGAGCCTGCTGCCTTTAGTTACGCTGAGCGGAACGGTAACCTCCAGCATTCTTTCAGGAGGCGTTGAAAATGTTACTATAACACTTTCAGGATATGTCAATTACGCAGCCACCACCAATGCAGACGGGCATTATTCAATACCCAATGTTTATGGAGGTCATATCTATAATATAGCAGCCACATTTCCGGAACACATCACGCATACCGGAACAATTGAGGTAACCACCGAAAATATCATCTATGACATACATCTTATTGAAATACTTTATCCTGTTTCCAATGTAGTAGCAGAACTTATTGATAACGAAGCAGTTGTTTCATGGGATACGCCGGGTAGCACGGGAACATATATTTTAGATGATGGAACTGCCGATGTAGGATGGACTTCAGGTACTGTGGGTATGGTTTCGCTCGGCAATCAGTTCACTGTAGGCGAAACAGGCATAATTAAGAGTATTGCCGTGTATGGACATGCCAATCCCTTAAATCAGGGCAGAGCAGTAAACATCAATATTTACAACGCTGAGCGTCAAATAGTAGGAACAAGCTCAAACTTTATTATTCCCAGCGATAGTTGGATAACCGTTCCGTTGAACAACATCCCCTATAACGGCACCTTCTATGCAATGGTTAACTTTCCGGTTTCTGTAGGTTATACTAATTATATCGGTTTTGATACCATTGGACCTAATGCGAATGCAAATTTCGACTGGTATATTACCAACAGTACCGGAGTTTGGGCTTTAGTGCATGAAGCTACAAACAGTGTGCCGGGGGTATTTTTAATTAGAGCGAACGTTGTTGTTTATGGAGAAGAAATTATTTATGGTGGTAAAAATGTGAAACAAATTATGGATGATGATGTGACAATTATTACCAATGAATGTATTAGGTCGAACGTATCTACTAAAACGCCTGAGTATATTGCTCCCGGTAATGACAAAAACGCAACAGGAGAATATGCGGTTTATAGATTGCTGGAAGGTCAACCCGAATCGGAATGGATAACACTTGCCGATGATGTAACAGCGCTCACTTTTACCGATAATGGATGGAATACATTGGCTCAGGGAATTTATCAATATGCGGTAAAAGCCAAATATACGAGCAATTATTACTCCATAGCTAAATTATCTAATCCGTTAATTCAAGATATTGAGCTTTTCACGGTCACTGTATCTCCAAATAATCCTGCTTATGGTAGTGCAACGGGCGGTGGCAGTTATCATAATGGAACTGAAATAACTGTAACCGCCACGCCAAACACAAATTATGTGTTTGTAAATTGGACAGAAAACGGAAATGAAGTATCTACCCAGGCAACATATTCATTTACCATAACCGATAACAGGAATTTGATAGCCAACTTCGTCATTAAATCCTATACCATTACGGCATCCGTTACCGGCGGCAATGGAACAATTACTCCAAACGGCGCTGTTTCAGTAACCCATGGTAATGATCAAGAATTTACCTTTACCCCCAATGCCGGCTATCACATTGCC
>WQWP01000104.1 GCA_009787485.1 Lentimicrobiaceae bacterium
AAAACAGGTAGAGACAAATACTATAAAATAACCATCAAGGAAAAATCAACACAGAATAAATGAAAAAACTGCCGAAAGGTTTTTAGCTTGCGGCAGTTTTTAGATCATTTACTGAATATCCCTCATTATCGAAACCTTCGTTATCTCATACCCCCTACCTCCTACCTCACTTCCGCATCAACTTCTCCTCCAGTTCGGCAGTTTTATAAGCAAACCACGCCAAAATAATGGCGTTGTGCCGGATGTTATCCGGTACCAACCGGTCGAGAAAATCCATTACGCGGTGTGAGCCGCGCCCCCATTCCAACGGATCCTGAAGAAACTGAAAAGCGGGGATGCCGGCTTCATCAAACGGAACATGATCGGTGCTGGTAAGGTTGCGATGGATCACAGTAGTAAAACCAAGATGGTGCCACGGCTGTGTCCACGCTTTAAACAGCGGCTCCAAGGCTAAATTGTTTTGAGTGGCGATGCCTCTAAATTTACCCGGACCATAATCCGCATTATAATAAGCGGAAATTTTATCATACTCGCTTAACTTATTGCCCTCCTCGTCTTTAACATATTTTTGCACATAGCCTTTCGAGCCGTGCATACCCACCTCTTCCCCATTCCATAAAATCATTCTGATAGTTCTTTTCGGCTTAATATTTAAGGACTTTAAAATGCGCATCGCTTCTAAAACGCCCACGCTGTTGGTTACATTATCACCTGCGCCGTTGTTCATGGGGTAGCCATCTAAATGCGCACCGATAATTACGAGTTCATTTTTTAATTTTGGATCTGTTCCAATTATTTCACCCACAACAAAATACACATCTTCATCGGCAATAAATTCTACCTCAATCTCTATCTCTAACCTTACATCTTCTCCATTTTCAATTAAACGCTGCATCAAGCCATGGTGCTCTGAAGTGATATTGATTTCACAGGGCGAAATTTCATTTCCCATTTCATACGGAAAAAATGTGATGACAGGCACATTAAAATCGCCGTTTTCATGAATAATTACCGCTGCTTTTTCATCTCTTAAAAAATCTAAAATCTCCTGATAAGTTAACAGCGCATTTTTTGTAGGCAATCCTACTTTCTTTTTGGGCGTTGCAATGGGCTGATATTCCATCTCTTTTAACTGTTGCTCAGTGTAAATGGTTGCCAATGGGTTAAAGTTGATTTGATACTGCATCACATCGGGCATGAGCACTATTTTTCCGGTATAAAATCCTTTCCACTGCTCCAATTCTTCGTGAGTAGTGGCGGAGAAATAATAAACTTTTCCTGAGGTCAATCCATCTGTGCCTCCGGTCCAGGCCACCGGGGCAGGGTAGAAGTGCATGTAGTAAGGTGCGGTCATTGCCATGTAGGCTTTTTTGAGTTCCCAGCCGCCGCGCTCCCAGGTTTTTGCCTTTTCAATGCACACATTTTCAAGTCCAAGTTTCTTCATTTCCAGCATCGCAATCGTATCTGTTCGCAGCATTCCCGATGAGCCGGTGAGTTTTGGACCGGCTTTATCGCACAGCAAATACAGGTATTCATCTACTTTCGAGTTTTTTAGCGCCTCCGTTTTTATTTTGGTCGCAATTTGCAGGTCAGGGTCGAAAATAGAAGATTTGTTTTGTTGGGCTGATAATGAGAAGGATATAAGTAAGGCATATCCTAAAATGAGAGCTCTGTTCATAAATATTTTTTTGATGGCAAAGATAGTAAAAGGATCTTTTCTGCTAAAAAAAGTTGTAAATTTGCGGCATGATTTTTAAAGTGTAGCAATATGACCGTAATAAGTAGTAAAGAGTTTGTAGTCAATCAAATAATCACACAGTTGCACAATACTTATAACTCATAATTATCAACCATGGATTTTAAACAACAAATTCTCCAAGGCATCCCGTCAGAATTACCGGCGCCGAAACCTTACGACGCCACCGTAAGCCACGCCCCTAAACGCAAAGATATTCTCACTCAAGAAGAAAAAAAATTAGCGTTGCAAAACGCACTGCGCTATTTTAAACCCGAATGGCACGCCGTTTTAGCGCCCGAATTTGCCAAAGAGCTGCATGATTACGGCAGGATTTACATGTACCGTTTTCGCCCGAACTATAGAATGCATGCACGCCCCATTGAGGAATATCCGGCGGAAACCCAACAAGCCGCAGCCATTATGTTGATGATTCAGAATAATTTGGATTATGCCATCGCGCAACATCCGCACGAGTTGATTACATACGGCGGCAACGGCGCAGTATTCCAAAACTGGGCCCAATATCTGCTTACCATGCAATATTTGGCAACAATGAGCGAAGCACAGACCTTGGTGCTCTACTCCGGTCATCCGTTAGGATTGTTCCCTTCCCACAAAGACGCCCCACGGGTAGTTGTTACCAACGGCATGATGATTCCAAATTACTCAAAACCGGACGACTGGGAGCGCTTCAACGCTTTGGGCGTAACACAATACGGGCAAATGACAGCCGGTTCCTACATGTACATCGGGCCACAAGGAATTGTGCACGGAACAACCATTACGGTGTTAAATGCAAGCCGGATGTTGCAAGGCGAGATTGCCGGTAAACTCTTCATTACCTCAGGATTAGGCGGCATGTCGGGCGCACAGCCCAAAGCCGGAAATATTGCGGGCGTGGTGTCTATTACGGCAGAGGTAAATCCCGCAGCCACGAACAAACGCCATGAACAAGGCTGGGTAGATGAAGTGTATCATAATTTAGATGAACTGTTTGCAAAAGTTAAAGAGGCGCAAACCCACAAAATGGCGCGCTCGTTTGCTTACGCCGGAAATATTGTGGACCTGTGGGAGTACTGCGTAAAACACAATATCTATGTGGACCTAGGTTCCGACCAAACCTCGCTGCACAACCCCTGGGCAGGCGGATACTATCCTGTGGGATACTCGTTTGAAGAATCGAATAAAATGATGGCGGAGGAGCCGGAAAAATTCCATGCTGTTGTGCAGGAATCATTGCGCCGCCAGGTAGCAGCTGTTAATCAATTGGCTGCAAAGGGTATGTACTTTTTCGATTACGGCAATGCGTTCTTATTGGAGTCGAGCCGTGCCGGCGCCGATGTGCTTAAACCGGACGGCAAATTCAAATACCAATCTTATGTGCAAGATATTATGGGACCGATGTGCTTCGACTACGGCTTTGGACCTTTCCGCTGGGTGTGTACCTCCGGAAAACCGGAAGATTTGGATATGACCGACAACATTGCGATGGAAGTGCTGCAAAAAATGATGGAAAATTCGCCCAAAGAGATCAGTCAGCAAATGCAGGATAATATTACCTGGATTAAAGGCGCCAAAGAAAACAGATTGGTGGTAGGTTCGCAAGCCCGCATTTTGTATGCCGATGCGGAAGGGCGTATTAAAATTGCCGCTGCTTTTAACCAAGCCATTAAAGAGGGCAAAATCAGTGCGCCGGTAGTATTAGGGCGCGACCACCACGATGTATCCGGCACCGACTCTCCGTTTAGAGAAACTTCCAACATTTACGACGGTTCCTCTTTTACCGCCGACATGGCGATACATAACGTAATTGGCGATTCATTCCGCGGCGCCACGTGGGTGTCCATCCACAACGGCGGCGGCGTAGGCTGGGGCGAGGTGATCAACGGCGGCTTTGGCATGATATTAGACGGATCGGAAGATGCCGGCAGAAAACTGAAAAGCATGCTCTTCTGGGATGTGAACAACGGCATATCGCGCCGCGCATGGGCACGCAACGAGGAAGCCATTTTTGCCATTAAACGGGCGATGGAGGAAAACCCGGAACTGAAAGTAACGCTGCCGAATTTTGCAGATGATGGGTTGGTGGATGAGGTGATGGGGTGAATACTTCGCAGTGGTTTGACATCACCAAAGATTCGGATATTATTCGCTCGCGTACTTTTGATGCTTTTTTTCCGTTTTAACTGTTTTAAAATAGAATATGTTATATAAAATTCAATTATTTCTTCTCTTTGTTTTTTCCTTTCTTCCTTTTGTCTTCGCCCAGGAAAATCTTAACCCAAACGGCTACAACATTTTCTATTATCCTAATGGCGTGAAATCAAGCGAAGGTACATTAGTAAATGGTAAGCCCAACGGTTACTGGAAATCGTATAACGAAAAAGGCATGCTCGTTTCGGAAGGAAACAGGAAGAATTTTTTGTTGGATAGTGTTTGGGTGTTTTATGCGCCTTCCGGTGAAAAAAGTTTGGAAATTTCTTACTGTGAAGGCAAAAAACATGGTTTTAGAAAGCAATATTTAGAAGATGAAACGATTGTAGAAGAGTGGATTTTTGACACTCTGACTAATGACATAAAAGCATTTTACAGAACCGGTGAACTTAAACGATTTACACCCTTAGTAGATGGAAAACCACATGGCTTGGAAAAAGAGTTTAACAAGGATGGGTTGGTCATTATTGTTTCAAAATATTATGCCGGCATTTTTGGAAAACGCGAATTTATTAACCGTGCCGATAAATTTGGGTTAAAACAAGGAAATTGGAAATATTTTTGGGAAAACGGGAACATGAAAATGGAAGGCACCTATCAGAACGACAAGAAAAAAGGTTTTTTTAAATATTACGACGAATCCGGTAATTTTAAATATGTGGAGAAATATGATAACGATAATTTGATAGCAGATGCGCCCGAAACGCGGCAAATGGAAGTGCGCACCGCCTATCACGCCAATGGAAAGCCTTCGATTACAGCTACCTATTATAAAGGCATTCCCGAAGGCGTTCGGCGCGAATTTGACGAAGACGGAAATGTAATTAAAGGCTATGTGTTTGCAAACGGCATTTTAAGATTTGAAGGCATCACCGATGTGAATGGAAAACGGCAAGGTCTTTGGCGTGAGTATTACCCCACCGGCGAATTAAAATCGGAAGGTCATTATATCAATTCAAACATGGATGGCGCGTGGAAATTCTATTTTCAAGATCAAAAAGTGGAAATAGAAGGTCGTTATATTAATGGAAAGAAGGACGGAACTTGGTATTGGTATTATCCAAATAGGGTGCTACTTCAGGAAGAAAATTGGAGCCAGGGAATATTGGATGGAGATTTTATAGAATATGATGAAAGCGGCAATGTTACCGTGAAAGGCGCTTATTTAGAGGGAACTGAAGAAGGAGAATGGTTCTACGTGCAAGGCAATGCCATTGAAAAAGGCGTTTATTACGATGGAATGCGCGTCGGACTTTGGGTAACGAAATGGCGGGAAGGAAAAACGATTTCCGAAATAGAATACGACCAAAATCTCTTTAACGGAAAATATGTGTTGTATCATGACACCGGAAAAATTAGAATCACCGGAAAATATTCCGGTGGCGAGCCCGTTGGTGTTTGGTTTTTGTACGATGAAGAAGGTGAACTGGTTTTAACTACGGTGTATGCGGATGGGAGAGAGGTGCAGTGGGATGATTATAAACTGTCTGAACCATAAACCTTATTTTTACCTTATAAACAAAACAACCTCAGTAGTACGATGAATGACCCCACAAATCCTAAACCTTATTTTTACCTAATTTTATTAGCTTGTTTTTTTGTGGGAACCTCCGTTTTTGCACAGGAACAAGATACAATTCACGCCCAACATTTTCAATTAGAAGAAATATTTCAAGAAGATACATTGCAAAACGGCATGGAAAACCACATGCTAAAGGAAATGGACGCCCTGCTCGATTTGTGGTACATTAAAAAACAAATGGGAAGCATTAATATAGGAATGCTGAATGATAGCGATGAAGAAAATTGCTTGATAGACTCTGTTGTACACGAGCGATTAAAAGATCTACATACGGTAATTCCGTTAGTTTACAATTATGATATCAAAAGAAAAATTGAGTTGTATGTTTGTAAACGAAAACGCTCATCTTCAATTATTTTGGGACTTTCGCAATATTATTACCCGTGGATGCGTGAGATTTTCGATAAATATGATGTTCCTGAAGAACTGATTTATTTAACCATTGTGGAATCTGCGCTGAATCCTCTTGCCGTTTCGCGTGCGGGCGCCACCGGAATTTGGCAATTTATGTACCGCACAGGAAAAGCGTATCAATTGGAAACCAACACTTTTGTAGATGACCGGCGCGACCCGTTTAAAGCCACCGATGCTGCCGCACGGCATTTGCGAGATTTGTACAACATCTTTAACGACTGGGGACTCGCCATCTCTGCCTATAATTGCGGCTCAGGAGGCGTTAGGAAAGCGATTGCCCGATCCGGTGGCAAAACCGACTTTTGGGGCGTAAAGCCTTTTCTCCCAAGAGAAACGCAAAACTACTTTCCTTACTATATCGCGGCGCTTTATTTGGTAAATTATCATTATGAGCATGGCATTCCTTTTGCGGAACTTACGATCCCTTTTAGCGTGGACACCATTATGGTAAAAAAAGAACTGCATCTTAATCAAGTAGCAGAGATGTTAGAAATTGATATAGAAGAACTTAAAATCTTAAACCCACA
This sequence comes from Lentimicrobiaceae bacterium, assembly GCA_009787485.1. Classification (GTDB taxonomy): domain Bacteria; phylum Bacteroidota; class Bacteroidia; order Bacteroidales; family WCHB1-69; genus WRNX01. The sequence goes on from WQWP01000104.1 coordinate 6,476, forward strand.
GTACAAAAGATTAGTAATTCCGGCATATAAAGACCCTTACCCATTACGACTAAAAAATGTTGACATCTTGCGGTTTATCGCATTAGAAGATACGATTTACCGGCATAAATACGACGAGCTTTTCACCCAAATGAAAATCCACGAAGGATTACTCACCGAGAACCCCACAGAACTTTACATTGTAAAAAAAGGAGACACCTTAGGCGCCATCGCCGCACGATTCCGAACAACCGTCCGTAAATTAGCCGATTACAACAACCTACGAAACACCCACTCCCTAAGCATCGGTCAAAGATTACGCATCCCCCCGAGATAACTTCTCTGTGCAACTCTGTGCCCTCTGTGTCTCTGTGCTAAAAACCCCCATGAAAATCGCCATAGTAAACTTAATGCCCAACAAAGAAGAAACCGAAAACCAGTGGCTTCAGGCATTAGCAAACGCTCCCTTACCAATTGAAATAGACTGGATAAGACCCCATCACGAAAGCAAAAACAAATGAGTATGACGATGATTCGATTGATAAAGAGTACAGAAGAGATATTGCCAAAGGAATTTCCGTTAAAATGCCTGAAAATTATTATGTTGATGATGATATGGGGAAAGGGGTTGTGGGGCAGTGGCGGAGGCACAGCAACTTGCTTTATCGTAATTGGTTGAGGTTGGTAGGGGTAAGATTGTAAAAGCAGAGGTAATTTTGTAACTTCTAAAATTTTTCACGTTTCAGCAACAAGTGAAGTTACTTTTTCTATAAAATTCTTTACAGGCTCAATCAAAGGAACAACCTCTTCTTCATTTATAAAAAACCAATCGTCGTAATCGCCATCTTGCCTTAATTCAAATAGTTTTTTCAAAAGTCTTCCTTCTTCTTGTGAAAAAATATTGGTTAGTACAAAGTTTAACCCAAATTGATTTATTGTACCGGAATGTGTATGCGCTTTAATTCCGTTTTTAATGAGCAAGGCGCTAACTGCGTAATAACAAGCATAATACAAGCGATTTGCTGCCGATCACGAATAAATAATTATAACATGACCCGCAATTACAGAAAATGA
>WQWP01000105.1 GCA_009787485.1 Lentimicrobiaceae bacterium
GTAGTTGATTTGCTCTTTCGTTAATTTTTTCGGTATGAGATTACGGCTAATGGCAGAAGTGTGAATATGATAGTTTATTTTTGCCAATTCACGCTTGGCAGACCAGCCTAATGCTTTTTGTTCCTCTTCTTTGAGACGTTGAAATTCTTTTAACAGATATAACTTGAATTCTGAGCTTACCCAAGATGAAAATTCAAATGCAATATCTTTATGTGCATAAGTGCCTCCGCCCAATCCAGATTTTACAATAATACCTTTGGAATTTGTCAATTCAACCCACCGTGATGGACTCATTGTAAAAGAATTTGAACCGGCTTCTTTCAAAAGGGGGTCGAAATCGACCCCTTTTAGGGTCTCATTATTTAACCTTTCCCATAATATTAAAAACTCAATAGTTGACTTTGAACGTATCCAATTTTTTATAACATCTTTTGGCTCAATCGGATTTTTAATTCTTGCAATATCAGTAATGCAAATATAATCTACTCCATTAATATTAAGAATGTTAACAGTTGTATTTTTTACTTGTAATGTTTTGGAAGTCTTTGGCATAGATAATTTTTTAGTGGATTAATTTGGCTAACAGACTGTTAGTAAATTTGAAAATATTTAAAGTCGTTACATAATGAGTTTTAATTGTACTTAACCTTCCCCAAATTTTGATATATCATAGTTTTTACCCCGCCGCTCTTATCCACTTCCTGCATCAAATCCGTCGTTTCCAAGCCTGTAATCCGTTTGGCAATCGTGTAAAACAACTGCACTGCCGGCGCGCTCATGCCCTCTACATCATATATATATACAATCATGCTGTATTTGGGTTTTTCTGCGGGGAAGTACCCGCAAAACGAAATACTGTTTCTGTTTTTCACGTATCCCCAACCGTTTTCCGATTCCACCAGAATGTCGCGGGTGCCGGTTTTTCCGGCAAAATGCGGAATAGAATCTTTGTATGTTCTCGCGGTTCCATAAGGACCGGTAACCACGGCTTCCAAATATGTTTTAGCTCTGTCAATCACATCTTTGCGCGCCATTTGCTCTTTGAGTACTACCGTGGGGAAAACTTTCACCACTTGGTCTTGTTCAGTGATGTGGCTTACTATTTTGGGAGATACCATTTTCCCGTTATTCGCTACGCCGTTAAAGTATGTAAGTGTTTGAATGGGCGCCATATTAAACCCTCCCCAGGTAGTGATGTAAAATGTGCGCATCAACTTTGTGTTGCGTATAATTTCAGGAGCCCGCACAGGACCCAATTGCGTTACTAAGGGCATGGTGATACCCATCGAATCTAATGCAGCCAAATAATCATGGTAATTGTTTTTATACGCATCGAAAATCATGGTGCCGGTGCCTTCATTGAGCGAGCGCTGGAATATTTCGATAGGTTTTCCCATCCGGTGGCGGGAACCTAAACCGGCATCCGAATCATTACACTTTGTTCTAAACCTTTTATTATCGCGAGTGAAATGGTGGGCAATATCACAGCCGCAAAGCATATATTTCTTGACACTGTCATCGGGCGTTTTTTCTAAATAAGCCAATAACGAGGCCAATTTAAACGTGGACCCCGGCTCGCATTCCGGACGAAACGCATGGTTAAAGATCTCAAAATATCCCGTATTTCCTTGTTCGTTGGTATGCTTTTTTAAGTTCGCAATGGCTTTAATTGCACCGGTTTTAATTTCCATTACGACCACACAGCCCCATCTGGCGTTTTTTTGGTGCAATTTATCCATAAGCGCCTCATACACTATATTTTGCATTCTAAGATTGAGGGTAGTATGAACGTTAACACCATCCTGCGGATCGGAAAACTTTTTGGAAGGCACGCGAGTTCCATCAATATAAAGCACTTTTTGCGCGCCTTTTGTGCCGGACAACCAGTCGTGAAAGGTAAGCTCCAATCCGCTGTGCGCGCCGTCAGACGGAACAGTTCCGATGACCCGTTTTGCCAACTCACCATACGGATAAATACGCTTAAAATGGCTGGTAAAATTGGTGCACTTCTTTCTACATTTATCTTGAAACAACGGCAGTTTTCGTATAAAAGCCGTATCTTCAGAGGTTACTAACGTACTTTGACTTAATGGATTAGATTTCAAAATCAAAACATTTTTATACTCCAAAATAGCTTCTGATAATTTTTTTTGATAATATTCTTTGTTATGTGGGAATTTATGTCTGAAATGAAAATAAAACTGATCCGCCAATTCGGCAATTAGTTTATTTACAGCTTCTTTATCAGTTCTCGAAATTTTTCTGTTTGGGGTTAAATAAAGTGTATCATTGATGCGAACCTCTGCTCTCCTTTTCTTTTTTAAAGTTTCCGGTTTTAATTTACTTCCATCAATGGTAAAATCGAAAACCGTAAAATTGCTGGCTAAGATGTTGCCTTGGTCATCCAAAATATCGCCGCGAACGGGATTGATATCGCTCATGGTTACCACACAGCGACAATTCGGATCTTTGGCAAGCGGATTATGCTCCCAGTTTGGCTGCGTTTTGTCTAAACAATATTTGGGATCGCCGGCAAACAACGGGCGCTGCGAAATGGCAAGGTAAAGTATTTGAACCAAACAGAAAATACCAAATAGCAATATCAAAGCGTATATTACTAAGGATCTTCTTTGAAATGATTTTTTATAGTCGGACATTTTTTAGTGGTTGGTGGTTAGTGGTTAGTGGTTAGTGGTTAGTGGTTAGTGGTTAGTGGTTAGTGGTTAGTGGTTAGTGGTTAGTGATTAGTGATTAGTGGTTAGTGGTTGGTGGTTAGTGGTTGGTGGTTAGTGGTTGGTGGTTGGTGGTTGGTAGTTAACCGTTAACCACTAATCACTAACCACTAACCACTAATCACTAATCACTAACCGGGATTTTGTACATGTTTTTATGATTTTCAACGAATCCGCGTTTGGTAGCTTTTTCTCTAATCGTTTTCTTTTGTTGATAAGGAAGGTAATGGTTGTTCTCTTTTAGCTGATTGAGCGCCATTTTGTATTCGTATTGTTTTTTTTGAATGAGTTTGTTTTTATGGATGATGATTTTTTCATTTACGATTGAAATTGCTGCTAAAACAATCAGTAGCAATATATAAGGATACCATTTTTGTAGTTTTGGATGTCGCAGGAAGTCGCCGCTCAGAAATTGAAAGAATTTGTTCATAATATTAGTGGTTAGTGGTTAGTGGTTAGTGGTATGAGGAGTTATTCATTATTCCATATTCAATATTCGATGTTCTCTTAATTCCTAATTCTCAACCTTCTCCGCAATCCGCAATTTCGCACTCCTCGCTCTCGGGTTTTCCCCTATTTCTTCTTCTGTAGGAATAATCGCTTTTTTTGTAATGAGTTTAAACGGAGTTAATTGATTTCCGTAAAAGTCTTTATGTAGTTTGCCTTCTATATTTCCTGTTTTAAAGAAATTCTTCACCAACCTGTCTTCCAAAGAGTGATAAGAGATAATGGCAATTTTACCTTTTGGGTGCAGCGCCTCAACAGATTGTTCTAAAAGCGATTGCAGCGCTTCTATTTCCGCATTTACCTCAATGCGCAATGCCTGAAAAATTTGCGATAGCACTTTGTTTTCTTTTCCTTTGGGCAGCATTGGCGCCACGGCTTCCGCTAATTTTCCGGTAGTTTGTATCGGGTTGGCTTGTCGCGCTTTCTCAATGAGCGCAGCAATCTTGTGCGCATTTTGCACCTCGCCGAAAGCGAACAATAGTTTTGCCAATTTTTGGGAAGGGTATGTATTGACGATCTCTGCCGCCGTTATGCCTTTGCTTCTGTCCATCCGCATATCCAATGCTTCATCAAAACGATAGGAAAAACCTCGTGTAGCCTCATCAAATTGATGAGATGATACGCCGAGATCGCCCAAGATGCCATCCACTGGATAGGCTTTGTAAAACTGCAAGAATTTTTTAAGATGTTTGAAATTGCTTTGAACGAATTGAAAACGAGAGTCTTCCGGCGCATTTTTTGCTGCGTCTTTATCTTGGTCAAAACCCAACAAGCGACCGTTTTGTGAAAGTCTGTTTAAAATTTCACGGGCGTGCCCACCGCCGCCAAAAGTAACATCCACATAAATGCCTTCGGGATTGGTAACAAGGCCCGCGATGGTTTCCAGCAAAAGCACCGGTTGATGGTACATATATAATATAGCAGTTTATTTTTCAAAAGCGTTAAGTTGGTGAGCACTATGTATTTGTTCGTTCAGGAGTTCAAACTCTTCGGGCAACATGTCAAACTTTGCGCGGTATTCTTCGGCATTCCAAATTTCGATTTGGCCGTTATCTAACACTAATACCACTTCTTTTCCAATTTTGTAATACTCCATCAAAGTTTTGGGAATGACAAACCTGTCTTGCGCATCGCATTCCACAAAAGCCATATCCCGAAGAAAAGCATTACGAAGCCTTTTATTGGTAATGATATTTTTATCTAAAGAATTAAAGAAGTTCATTTTGGCACGATATGCGGATTCCGTCCACAGCATAATGTGGTTTCCAAACCCGTGCGTTACCCAAAAGCGTTGGCGTTCGGCTTCCGGCAACGACTTCAACAGCGCACTGGGAAGTTTAATTCTTCCATGCTTCTCTATGGCGATCTCCCAAAAACCATAATCAAAACCTGACATCTTTTATCGTTTTTTTATTCGCGGCAAAAATAAAATAATAATATTATCAACTCCAGATTTTTGATAACTTTATTAAAAAATGGCTTATTTTTTATTTAAACTGTTGATATTCAATGTGGAAAAAAAAGGATTTTTTTATGTTATCAACAATTTATTTTTAATTAAATTATTTGTAATCAACAAAATAATATTAGTATCGTCTAAAATATATATAATTACTTTAAAATCATAATAATAGCAATTATTATACTTAAAGGCAGTGCAAAAATAGATGAAAAAAATGAAGGAAATCTATGATATTGGAAAAAAATGGAGAAAATTGGAGAAAAACAGAGGCACAACTGTACCCACTCTGCTTCCTACGGAGTATAGCGAAAAGCCCGACGGCGTGCGTTGGATTTGCGGGTAGGAAGCCGGCACGCCCAAAAAAGAAAAAAATAATGATTTTGACCTGATTATACGATTAAAACCTTTTAAACGTTAGTGAAAAATAAACAACAAAAAATGTTGAAGTTTCTTTTTAAACCCATTTCCCGCTCCTTCCCACCTCATACCTCACCTTTCATACTCCTTACCGCATTTCTATTCTGTACCTTCACCTCCTTTGCACAAGGAAACAGACCCTATGAAAACCCGGCGAAGTTTGTTTATCAATCTTCGGTTTCTATAGCTTACGGGGTGGGCAACATTTATGCTGATAAAGATACATTTGCTAACAATAGTTTCTCTTTTGAGGTTCAACAACTTGTAGCTTACCAGTTTAATCATTACTTTTATACGGGCGCCGGTGCCGGACTCGATTTTTGGTTTTACGATAACAAAATGTCTGTGTTTGTTCCCGTTTTTGCAAACATTACTGCAAAATTTGTAGATAAAAAAATGGCGCCTTTTCTCTATGCCAATATTGGCTACGCATTCAAATGGCAGGTAAAGAAAAAGTTAGAAGAAGATCTTTTTTATGGAACTAAAGCCGGAATTTATTTTCAAGTGGGTTTCGGGCTCAATTTGAAAATTTCCGAGAAAATATCAATTTTACTTTCACCTTATTATAGATTGCAACAATCGGCAAATCAATACAGAGAAAGTGAGTTGCTCTTAAGCGAAACAAGTAATCAACTTTTCCATTTTGTAGGGGTTAAAATAGGACTCTTGTATTAATTATTTCAAAAAATCGTGTTTCTTTGCGCGTTTCTAATTGTTAAAGAACATGGGAAATATCACGACTTTACTTTTGCAGGATATGCGTTTTCAGGAAGCGCTTAATGCGTGCATGAATTGCGGGGTTTGCACCGCCATTTGTCCTTCGGCTGAGTTTTATAATTACGACCCGCGCAAGATTTGCGATATCGTGCAGCGCCAGGAAGATGTAGAAATTGAAAGGCTGTTACGCTCCGAAACGATTTGGTACTGCGGCGAATGTATGTCGTGCGCTACCCGATGCCCGCGCGGAAACAAGCCCGGGCTACTCATCATGTCGCTAAGAAAAATTGCCCAACAATTGGGGTATTTTGCAGATAGCGAAAAAGGTCGCCAACAGTTGGTCTTGAAAAAAGTAATCGGCGGCTCTATCTTAGACCGCGGCTATTGCGTTCATCCTGATATTGTTCATCCCGACTTGCATCCTGAACAGGGGCCGATTTGGAAATGGTATCGCGATCACATTAAAGAGATTGCCCCGAGATTGGGCGCCAACTATAAAGGCGAAGGGGCCGGTGCGCTACGACGTGTTTCCGATAAAAACTTAGAAGAGATTAAGGAGATTTTTGAAGCTACCGGCGCGCTCGATTTTCACAATAATATTGATTGGTTTTCGGATGAAAAACGAGGAACGACTTCAGAGCGGACGTATTTGAATGAAATTTATACTGCAAATAATAATACTCATAGCCGCAGTTAATTATGAAAAAACACTTTTGGAACGAATATCAAAAAGAGATCGCCGATGATCATTTTTTCTACGGTCGAAGCTGCATCCGGCAAACTTTTTTCCCGGGCTCGGAAACTACTTTTTTAAAAATTATGCGCGATGAACTGGGCAAAGAGATCTACGATAATGCCGACCAACACACATGCACCGGCATTGGCTACCACAGCGATATTGTGCCGCTGGAAACCACTATGACCGTGATTGCGCGCCTGTTTGCCCTAATGACCGAGCAAGGCTACGAAAATTACGCCGCCTCCTGCATCACATCGTTTGGGCTTTATAATGAGATGATTGAGATGTGGAAGCACCATCCGGAGTTACTGCAGAAAACCCGCGAAACATTGAAAAAAGCCACTGGGCGAGTATTTGAAATTCCTAAAAATGTGGCGCATCCCTCCGATATTATTTACAAATTCCGTTTAGAGTTGAAGGAAAAGATGAAATATCAATTGGTGAATCGTTTTACCGGAAAACCGTTGCAGGTGGTAGAGCATATTGGTTGTCATTATGCTAAGATGTTTCCGGAGACCGGCGTGGGCAAAGCCGAGTTCCCATACGTGCTGGCCGGCATGATTGAAGCGTGGGGCGGAGAAGTGATAGACTACCCCGAGCGCCGCCATTGCTGCGGTTTCGGATTTAGAAACTACTTGGTGCAAGCCAACCGAGGGTCTTCTATTGCCAACACAAAGAAAAAGTTTGAATCTATGGAGCCTTACGAGCCCGATTTTATCGTGTGCAACTGTCCGGGCTGCCCCATGTTTTTAGATAAATGGCAATACACCATCGCCGAACTGGAAAACAAAACTTACGA
>WQWP01000106.1 GCA_009787485.1 Lentimicrobiaceae bacterium
GTTAGTGGTTAGTGGTTAGTGGTTAGTGGTTAGTGGTTAGTGGTTAGTGGTTAGTGGTTAGTGGTTAGTGGTTAGTGGTTAGTGGTTAGTGGTTAGTGGTTAGTGGTTAGTGGTTAGTGGTTAATGGTTTGAGGTATAAGTTTTGTGTATGTTTTAAAATGTGCAAATTAACATGTTTTTTCCCAATTATTTTTTTTGTAACGTTTACATACAAATGTGAATTTTGTGTATCATACCCCAACAACCCTATCCCTGTTTTTCGTCACAAACGCCTCCCATCCGGAAAACTTTTGCCCTACAACACTAATCTTATTCTGCAAATGATGACAAATTGCCACTGCCAGCGCATCGGTAGCATCGAAAGGGTGTTTGTTTTCTTCAATGAGATTCATGTTGATTAACATCGCGGATACCTGCTCTTTTGAGGCGTTTCCGTTTCCGGTGATAGATTGTTTGATTTTTCGTGGGGAATATTCATACACTTCAAGTCCTTTGTACATGGCAGCAGCAATCACTACGCCTTGCGCGCGCCCCAGTTTCAGCATTGATTGCGGGTTCTTTCCATAAAAAGGCGCCTCAATCGCCAATACCTGCGGATGATGAAGCTCGATGATTTGTAAAGTGCTTTCGAAAATAGTTTTCAGCTTATCCGCATGCTCTTTTATCTTGCTTAGCTTCAATGTGCCGATATCTAACAACGCCCCTTGCGAGGAGGTCGCATCCAACAGTGCAAATCCTAAAATGGTAGTGCCGGGGTCAATGCCAAGAATTATTTTCATTGTATAATAGAAATGATGGTTAAATATTTATTAATGCTCGTATTTTAAAGCCACATCTTTACAAACGCGCTCCAATGTTTGTGTAATCTCGTCATCAATAATTCCTTTTTTCAGGATATCCAAAGTTTGCTGATGCTCTATGTGCAAGGTATGCAAGAAATCGGCTTCAAAATCTCTGATGCGGCTCACCGGAACTTTCAGCAACAATCCTTTTACCCCACAAAACAAAATAGCAATTTGTTCTTCCACCTTCAGTGGCGCATATTGGGGCTGTTTTAAGATTTCCACATTTCTTTTGCCTTTTTCCAACACATTTTTCGTGGCCTGGTCGAGGTCGGAACCAAATTTTGCAAAAGCTTCTAATTCGCGATATTGCGCTTGGTCTAATTTTAAAGTTCCCGCCACTTTTTTCATCGCTTTAATTTGAGCATTTCCACCTACGCGCGATACGGAAATACCCACGTTAATGGCAGGCCGCACGCCGGCGTTAAACAAAGGCGATTCTAAGAAAATCTGTCCATCGGTAATAGAAATTACATTTGTAGGGATATAGGCTGAAATATCGCCGGCTTGGGTTTCCACAATTGGCAAAGCGGTGAGCGATCCTCCACCTTTAACCAAATGCTTTATTGTTTCCGGAAGGTCGTTCATTGTAGCCGCAATTTCATCTGAGGCGATAATTTTAGCGGCGCGTTCCAGCAAGCGGGAATGCAGAAAAAAAACATCTCCGGGATAAGCTTCGCGACCCGGCGGGCGGCGCAACAACAACGAAACCTCACGATACGCCACCGCTTGTTTCGATAAATCGTCGAAAATAATCAACGCCGGCCGTCCGGTATCCCGAAAATACTCCCCGATAGCGGCGCCTGCAAACGGTGCATAAAACTGCATGGCTGCAGGTTCAGAGGCGGTTGCCGTAACCACCACAGTATAAGCCATGGCGCCCTTTTCGGTCAACGTCTTCACGGTGTTTGCTACCGAAGAACCTTTTTGTCCGATAGCCACATAAATACAATACACCGGCTCTCCTTTTTCATAAAACTCTTTTTGGTTCAAAATCGTGTCAATGGCAATTGCCGTTTTTCCGGTTTGGCGGTCGCCGATAATCAGTTCCCGTTGTCCGCGCCCAATCGGAATCATTGCGTCAATCGCTTTAATACCGGTTTGCAGCGGCTCTTTGACGGGCTGGCGGAAAATCACGCCGGGCGCTTTCCGCTCAATCGGCATTTCGTACCATTCGCCTATTATATCTCCTTTGCCATCAATAGGTTCACCTATCGTGTTGATAACGCGGCCCAACAACCCTTCTCCCACTTTAATAGAAGCAACGCAACCGGTACGTTTACAAAGATCGCCTTCATTCAATGTTTTAGAATCTCCCAAAAGCACGATCCCCACATTGTCTTCCTCCAAATTTAACACGATGCCCATAATTCGACCTTCCGGCTTTTCAAACATCACCAACTCTCCCGAAAGCGCATTTTGAAGCCCGTACACACGCGCTATGCCATCTCCCACCACTAACAGCGTGCCGGTTTCTTCCATCTCAGCTTTAGAATTAAAATTGTGTAACTGTTCCCGTAAAATTGCGGTGATTTCAGAAGGTTTAAATTCAGACATAATGATTTAAAATTTAAGATTTAAGATTTAATATCTAAATCTTTTATTGAGGTAGCAAAAATAGTAAAAACATGTTATGTGTTTCGTGGCTCATCAACACAATGAATCCGGAGTGGAACAAACGGCATATATATATTATCTATTGAAACATTAACAGGGAATACTGTTCAAAAGAAAATCATCATTAACCGGTAAACTCATATAAACTACCCCGTCTCGCTTCGCGAGCCACCCCTTCAAATTTGAAATATAAAAAAGAGTACTCATTATTGCTCAAGATTCCTCGCTGCGCTCGGAATCTCGAACAAATCCACACTCATTAACTAATTCTTTCCATTCCGGATTCATTGTGTTGATTATCAATTCTTTTTTGATTCTGTTCCATTTCTTTAATTCTTTTTCGCGATCTATTGCCAAATCAAAATAATCCCAATATTCATAATAAATGCAGTATTCAGAGTTGTTTTATTTTTGTTCGTCATAATGTAAACATAGCCTCCTTTTTCCATATTGAATCATTTTTGCTGCAAATATACAATTCAAAAACAGATTTGTCAAGGGGTAAAAATAATAATAACACCTTAAAAAAAATAACCAAAAATGTATCAATTAAAAAAATCTTATTTTTGTGCCGTTAAAAAATAGCGTTTGCTATTGTTTGTATTCTGAAAATCGCCAATATAAAGGAGTAACGAACAATAAGTGAAGCGTGTATAGCGCAGTTTGCTTATGTTACTCCGGGTGTTTGGCGATACCACAGAATCGTAGGCTTACTGTGCCAACATAAATTGCAGTATTTCTTTAAAACAGTAGAAAACTCATTACTTTAACAAAAGAAAAGTTGTTATGTACTTATTATTGTAGTTTTGCGGTATTATTAACCTAAATTTTAAAAACATGAAAAAAACTTTTACTTTTTTACTCTGTGTAATACTGATAATGAACATTGTAAATCTCTCTGCAAATGGCTACATTTACAGAGAGAATGAACAAAAATTTTATGTTACTGCTAATTTTGAGGGCGAATTATGCGAAATTAAAATCTTTATGTGGAATACTGGAGGTACAGGGTGGCATCAGAGTTGTGGGATTGAAATTACTGTGGATGGTGTGGATTATGGCACTGTTAAATTACCTCATGCTTTCGACACTTATGAAGGTGAAGAAACTGTTTTAATCCCTTCCGGAGAAGTGATCTTTTCGTGGGCAGGTAATTTTCAGCATTATATTTATGGTTTTGAAATCTATAATACATTAGGCGAACTTATTTACACAAGTCCGGATTATATACCTGAGGGATTATTCTTTACTGATCAGAATGAATGTGTTGAATGTCTTTCCATCACTGATTTGGAGGGTGTATATATTCCTGAAGAACATCAGGTAAATCTCAGTTGGGAAGCGCCGGAAAGCACTGATTTAATAGGTTTTGATATTTACAGAAATGATGAACTTATAGCTCACGTATCTCCTTCTACTGTTTTTTATTCCGATAATACAGAAGAATTAGAAAGCGGGGATTATAAATATTGTGTAGTACCTGTTTACCCTGCTGTATGTACTTTAGATGAAGCGTGTTTTGAAACCCCTATGGGGATCGCAAATTATAAAGCTTATATCACGGTTTATCCTAATCCTGCAAACGGTATGGTAAATATTTCCGGAGTTGACATTGCCAGCGTAAAAGTTTTTAATAGTATGGGGCAATTGATTTTAAATCAACGTAATACAAATGCAATAAACGTATCGGCATTAACAAACGGTATATATATATTCTCTATTGAACTTTCAACAGGTTACATGATCCAAAAGAAAATAATCATTAACCGGTAAACTCATATAAACTACCCCGTCTCGCTTCGCGAGCCACCCCTTCAAATTTGAAGGGGATTAATATCTGCGTAAATCTGCCAAATCTGCGTCATCTGCGTGCTAAAAAAACCAAATTTAACCCATAAATTATTAACTTAAATTTTTTAAACATGAAAAAACTCTTACCCCTTGTAATTCTTCTCAGTATTGGAATTACGCAGATTTACGCGCAAAACTGTTTTAATTGCGAGCCCACCACAAAAGCCTTTACCATAGGCAACAACACCACCGCAAGCGGTTTAGCCTCCTTTTCCGGAGGAAACTCTTCAAATGCTTTGTACGACTATAGTTTTGCTTTTGGAAATAATGCCAAAACAATGGGACAATACAGTATCGCTTTCGGTAATAATGCTATAGCAAATTTTCTTAACAGTATCGCTATTGGTAATTTTGTTACCTCCAACGAAGCCAACAGTTTAGTCTTTGGTATTGGCGCTTCCGGTCTGCCTTTAGTTAACAACAAACCCAACAGCATCATGTTTGGCGTTAACAACTTTCCTTCGTTAACCATTGTGAAACCAACCGGCGCTGCTTTAGGTTACATTGGTATGGGCACCGATGATCCTAAAGAGATGGTACATGTAAAAGGAGGCAAGTTGCTTTTGGAAAGTACCGCGCAGAATATAAGTGGCTTGCAAATAAAACCCCCGCCTAATTCGGATATCAATAATGAGGTTCCCTCATATCATTGGGATATATTTCCTGATGGTAACGGATTAAAATTTAACACTATAGCAGATAATTACATCGCCAGTAGTATGGTTCTCAGCACATGGGGTTTTCTTGGTATTGGTGTTGCTACTCCAAAGGCAAGACTACACGTGGATCAGGGCATTTTAGCTGAAGAAAATATTACTACTTTAAATAAATTTGTATTATCGCCTGCTCATAATTCAACTTCGGGATACTGGGAAATTTCGCGCACAAACACCGGATTAAATTATGGGTACATGGATGGAACATTACAAAATGTTTTATTCATAGGCAACAATGGAAAAATTGGAATGGGCACAAATACGCCTGCCGAAAAGTTGCAAGTAGTGAATGGAGATATATTAATTTCTAAAAATCCTGCTTCTACCTCAAGCGGATCTGTGATATTTAAACTCAACAGCGCCCATGAAAACGCTTGGGGAATTGAACGTGTAAACTCAACGACCGAGGGCTACGGGCTTAATTTTTGGAACTACAAAGATGCTACGCCTACTAAATATTATCAAAAATACTCTATTTTATTCCTATCAGATGACGTGGATGGCAGGGTAGGAATAGGGACAAAATCTCCGAGTGCTAAATTGGATGTTGATGGTACGGTTAAAGCCTCAGCCGCCAATGTTACAGGAACAATAACCGGCAATGCTTTGACAATAAACCGAAATGCAGATATTGCAGGAACAATAACCGGTAATGCTTTGACAATTGACAACGATGCAACTATTGCAGGGGCAATAACCGGTAATGCTTTGACAATTGACACCGATGCAACTATTACCGGAACATTATCTGCAAACACTTTAAACGCTAGTAGCGCCAATATTGAAGGTAGATTGAAAGCACAAGCAGTAGAAGTAACCTTAGACGGCTGGAAAGATTATGTTTTTGAAGACAACTATAACCTGCTTTCTTTGAAAGAAGTAAAGCAATATATAAAGCAAAATGGTCATTTACCCGAAATCCCGTCTGCTAAAGAAGTGGAGGAAAACGGTATTAACCTTGGCGAAATGCAAGCCAAACTTTTAATGAAAATTGAAGAACTTACGCTCTATATCTTAGATTTACAAAAACAAATTGACGAATTAAAGAAATAACGAAAGGAGATAATTTATGAAAATAATAACATTACTCATTATGATACTGGGCATGATAACCATAGCCAATGCCCAAATAGACAGTAAAAACGAATTGAAACTTACGCCGGAAATGGAAGAAGTGGTGGTTACGCAGATTAAAAACCTGCCTGAAAAAGATTACTTCCAATATGGCATAACAGACATTTCTCAATTAACAAATTTGCATCTGGGAGAACCTATTCCCATGTATCATCTAACTCATGATACCTTACAATTTGTGCGTGGCTGGTATGTAACTGTTATGTCTGACGGCGAGCCTCTTTTTTTAGTGCGAGTGATGCTTGGGAATAATGAAAAATACAAACTATCCGGACTTAATTATATGGCTGGTGGCGCTGTTGCTCCGGCAGAAGGTATCCAGAATTACGAACATAAAGATTTGATAATTGGGGCTGTGTGCGTGCCCTCTCATCGAGAAGTGGATTATCTTATAATTCGAAAAGAGAATCAAGATGTTTTTGTAGAAATGTATGACGTAGTAACGGACGAATATCTTAAAGGTAAATATTTTATAAACGAATTTAGTTTGAGCGAACTTAATAATCATTTAAAAGAAACACGAAGGGAAGCGCAAATGAGATATCGTGCTCAAGTTGCAAATAAAAGCGAATTAATACTTACGCCCGAACTCACAGAAATGTTAATTAATCAAGCCTATTCGAGCCATATAAATTCTTCAGAGCAAAGTCTTTCTAACTGGGGTATAAAAGAGAGGTCGCAGTTGGAGCATTTATATTTGGGAAAACCTATTCCCAATTATATAATTGTAAATGAAAAATTAACATTCGCAGGCAGGTGGGACGTGCCTATTATGAGTGGCGGTGAGCACCTTTTTTTAACAACGCTTGAACTTGGGAAAGATGGACAATACAGTTGGGCCGGAAGCGGCGGCGCCGCAATGGCAAAACTTATCCATAATTACGAATACAAAGATTTGATAATAGGAGACTTAAACTTAAGAAGTGGTATTTATCTTATTATTCGGAGAGATAATAAAGATATTTTTGTTCAAGTGTTTGATCGTGAAACAGGCGAATATGTAAAGAATGAGTATAGTTTTAGTGAAGTTCTTAACCTTTTAAAAAAGTAATGGTATGAAGAAATATATTTTATCACTATTGTCCGATTAAAATCTAATTTTAGTTTTTTGCCATTGTGATTCAATTGCTTACATTCAAAAATTAGCATTTTTAAAAAGTAACCTCCCTCATTTTTAACCATCAAAAATTGAAA
>WQWP01000107.1 GCA_009787485.1 Lentimicrobiaceae bacterium
TGAATGAATGTCCTACAATGGCGATTCATGCTACTAATTTTCCGCCACCAAAAGTAAAAGAAGAAACTACAGAAGTAAAAATTGAAAATCCCGATGCATAAAAACCTTAGTACCACCATCAACGGTGTTGTTTTTAAAAACCCCATCATCGCCGCATCGGGCACCTTCGGTTTTGGCAGAGAATACAACGAATTATACGATGTAAGCATTTTGGGAGGAATTAGTTCCAAAGGATTGACGTTGCAACCGAGAGAAGGCAACGCCGGCATTCGCGTGTGGGAAACCGCAAGCGGCATGATGAATAGCGTGGGATTGCAAAACCCCGGCGTAAAAAAATTCATCAGCGATGAATTGCCGTGGATGAAAAAACTTGGAAATGTAGTGTTAGCAAACCTCGGCGGCGCCACCATTGAAGATTATTTAGAAGGAATTACCCTGCTTAATGATTCGGAGGTTGATTTCATCGAATTAAACATCTCTTGTCCCAATGTGAAAGCGGGTGGCATGGCGCTGGGCATTAAGAATGCCATTGCTTACGAAGCGGTGGCCGCCTGTAAAGCCATTTGCAAAAAGCCTTTAATGGTAAAACTTTCCCCAAACGCCGAAAACATCATCGAAATGGCGCAAGCTTGTGAAAAAGCCGGCGCCGATTCATTGTCTTTAGTGAACACATTCAAAGGCTTAGCTATTGATATTAAACAACGCAAACCGGTATTCAACAACCTCTATGCGGGTGTTTCCGGCGCCGCCATCAAACCTATTGCGCTGCGCATGGTGCACGAGGTCTGCAAAAATGTAAGCATTCCGGTAATCGGCATGGGCGGCATTTATACAGTAGAAGATATTGTAGAATTTATCATGGTGGGCGCGACGGCTGTGCAAATTGGTACGGTAAACTTCACCCATCCGCTCGCAGGGAAAGAATTGGTAGAAGGCTTGGCTAATTATTTTGATAAAGAAGGAATTTTATCTATTGAAGATATACGCGGAATAATTTAAAAGTTTATTTTTGCAGAACTTTTTTATTAAAAATAAAAACAATGAACACAGAAGAAAAAAACACCCAGCGTTTTAATTATGAGCTGTCTATGATTGAGCCACAAGACCCTGATTTGGCAGAGCCCCCCATAGTTTATGATGCCAAACACTATTCTTACGCCGATTATCTGACCTGGACAGATAATAAACTGCGGGAAATAATTGATGGCATCGTGTATGCTTTCTCATCGCCAACACGTAAGCATGCAACTGCAGTAAGAACACTGATTGTCAGGGCTTTTAATTTTATTGACAAGAGAAAGAGAAAAAGAAAAGGCAAATGCGAAATCTACACCGCCCCGTTTGATGTGCGCTTGCCTAAAAATGGCGAAACCGACAACGATAAAATTTACGACGTGGTGCTACCCGATATTTGCGTGGTTTGCGACCCGTCGAAATTAGATGGCGCAGGCTGTATCGGCGCTCCGGATCTGATTGCGGAAGTGCTCTCGCCAAGCACGAAGAATATGGATCTTAATAAAAAATTCAAACTTTATGAAAGATCCGGCGTAAAAGAATATTGGGTGGTTGACCCCAACAATGATTCGGTAACCGTCTTCATTCTACAAGAAGATGGAAAATATGATGAAGGAACTACTTACGAAACACATCGCGGCGCAACACACGTGCCCGTAAAAACGTTAGAAGGTTTAGTTATTGAATTAAAAGAACTTTTTGAAGTATGATGGAATTTAAAGATTTAAGATTTAAAGATTTAAGGCTTTATTTAGTTTTTTTCTTGTTTGTAGCATGTTCATCTTCAAATACATCAGATAAAAAAATATTCAGATACAACGAAGCCGTCGGCATCCAATCGCTCGATCCCGCTTACGCATCGGGGCAAGCCGCCACCTGGGTATGCAACATGCTGTATAACGGATTGATAGACTTGAACGATTCGCTGCACGTGGTACCGATGATTGCCAAAAAATGGGAGATTAGCCCGGATGGCAGAACTTATACTTTTCACCTTCGGGATGATGTGTTTTTTCAAAATACGGATAATTATTTTTTTGATAAACCTCCGAAAGTTACGGCCGCTGACTTTGTATATAGTTTTAACCGTATTGTAAGCCCTGAGGTCGCCTCACCAGGTGCCTGGATTTTTCAAAAAGTAGCCAGAAACGAACAAGGAGCGTATGCTTTTTTTGCGTTGAATGACACTACGTTTCAAATTGTGTTGACAGAGCCATTTCCGCCTTTTTTGGGAATGCTTGCCATGAAGTACGCTTCAGTGGTACCGCAAGAGGTTATTGAAAAATATGGCAAAGATTTCAGAAAGTTTCCGGTAGGCACAGGCCCTTTTCAGTTTCAAATGTGGGAAGAAGGCATCAAATTAGTATTGCGCAAAAATGAAAACTATTTTGAAAAAGATGAAAACAACGAAAAACTTCCTTATTTGGACGCCGTTGCTATCTCTTTCATCATAGATAAACAAGTAGCTTTCATGGAGTTTATGAAAGGAAACATGGATTTTATGTCAGGAATTGAAGCCTGCTACAAAGACGCCTTATTAACCAAAGAAGGAACGCTGCAAGAGGAATATGCAGATAAAATTACCCTGCAAACCGGGCCCTATCTCAATACCGAATATTTGGGCTTTTTATTGAAAGAGAAAGAGAACAATCCACTATTAATCAAAGAAGTGCGACAAGCCATCAATTACGGCTTCGACAGAGAAAAGATGATCCGGTATTTGCGCAATAATATGGGCTATGCCCATACAAGCGGTTTCGTGCCTTTGGGCATGGCTTCCTTTAACCCCTACAGCGTAAAAGGCTATCATTACGACCCGCAAAAAGCACTGGAGTTGCTACAACAGGCAGGTTTTCCCAATGGCGAAGGATTACCTGTAATACCGCTATCTGTTTCCGCAAGTTATGTGGACTTATGCCAATATATTCAACACGAATTAAACAAAATCGGAATTAAAATCTCTTTAGAAGTGCAACAAGCTGCACAACAACGGCAAATGATGCGCAGTTACCAGCTCCCATTTTTTAGAGGTTCATGGATTTGCGATTATCCCGATGCTGAAAACTATCTGTCGCTTTTTTACTCTAAAAACCTGCAACCATTCGGATCAAATTATACGCATTATGTAAATCCGGTGTTTGACCAACTTTTTGAAAAATCACAAACCGTTACAGATGATATACTTAGAAATGAATATTACACTACCTTAGATTCTTTGCTCATGGAAGACGCGCCGGTAGTAGTGCTCTTTTATGACAAGAAAGCGCGTTTTACGCAAAAAAATATCACCGGATTGGATAACTCGCCAACGAATTTGTTGAATTTGAAGAGGGTGAAAAAGACTGAACAATGACAGGGAAGAGAAGTTGCGCGCAACGTTTCTACAATTTTTGTTCAAAAAAAATCCACCTTATAAACTTTCATATAATTTTGCAGTCTTTAATCCGTTAATTCAAAATTATAAAATAACCAATCATTTAATTACATTTAATCATGAAAAAGCAACTACTCTGTTTTGTAATGTTTTTGAGCGCATTCGCTCTCTTTGCGCAACCTGTTATTAAGTTTGACAGCACGACCATTGATTTTGGCAGTATTAAAGAAGAAGGTGGAAAAGCTTCCGGCAAGTTTGAATTTACCAACACCGGAGACCAGGATCTTTTGCTAACCAGCGTTAAACCGGGATGTGGGTGCACTGCCGCCGACTACACCAGAACACCGATAGCTCCGGGAGGAAGAGGGTTTATTACGGCAACTTACGATCCATACAACCGTCCGGGTGGCTTTAACAAAAATATTAAGGTAACTACAAATGAGGAGAGATTTACAGATGGCTCAAATGCTTCACCCCACTCTATTTTTATTAAAGGAAACGTGGAAAAAAGAGCACCCTCAAAGTTTGAAATAGCAGGCTACAAAACCGGCACAGGAAATATTAGAATAAAAGAAAATAATTTAAAACTTGAGATCTTACATAATGAATCTAAGTCATTTACAATTCAAGTCATGAATTTCTCCGAAAACGAATCTACTTTTGAACCCATTGGTTTGCCTGATTTTATAATTATGGATAAAATTAGACCTATACAGGCAGGAGAAGAAAAGGAAATCACTTTTAGGTATGATGCAGTAAAAAGAGGAGAGATGGGCTCTCATAGAGACATCATTAATATTAAGACTGAAGACCCGGCAGAACCCAGAATTTCACTTTTCATTGATGTGATGATAAAGGAAGATTTTTCGCAATTAACCCCTAAACAACTCCAGGACGTGCCCAGAGTTCGTTTGGATTCGTTGACAATAAATTTTGGAAAAGTAGGGAAAAATGAAAATCCTGTTTTAGAAATAAAACTTTATAATGATGGCAAAAATCCGTTAATTATCAGACAATTAAAATCATCTAACTCTACATTCACGGTGGTCTCCGATAAAAATGAAATTTCAAAAGGAGGTTTTGCGACTTTGACAGTTACTTTAGTTTCAAAAAACAAAAAGGGAAAGCAAAATGCTATTGTTGAAATCATTACAAATGACCCAACGAACTCACATCTTATTATAAACGCTACCGGAGAGGTATTACAATAATTGCCAGTCGGCTAATTTCATATCATCTGCCTCCAATATAGCGAGGTAATTCAGATAACGAGAGGAAGGAATTTTACCTTCCTCTTTTGCTTTTTTTACCGCGCAATCCGGCTCATTTACATGCCGGCAATTATTAAAACGACATTGATTGTTATAGGCGCGAATTTCCGGAAAATAATCTCTTATCTCTTCTTTAGAATATTGAATAAGTCCAAATTCTTTGATCCCAGGCGTATCAATAATAAACCCGCCTTGAGAAAGCGAAAACATTTGAGCAAAAGTAGTGGTGTGTTTTCCTTTGCTGTGAAACTGTGAAATTTCTCCTACTTTCAGATTGAGCTCGGGGTCAATAGTATTAATCATGGCTGATTTTCCTACGCCGGAGTGTCCGCTAACGAGAGAAACTTTATCTTTCATCATATTTTTAACATGACTTAACCCTTCGTTTTTCAACACAGACGTTTGAATGACCTCATAGCCAATGGATTGATAGAGCTGCGTAAGTTCCTCAATCTTTTTTATTTCTTTATGTGAATAGATATCCATTTTGTTAAAAACGATACAAACCCGAATGCGAAACCCTTCGCAAGCGACTAAAAATCTATCAATGAAGCCTAACGAAGTGCGAGGCTCTTTTAATGTTACCACCAAAAACGCCTGATCTATGTTGGCAGCAATTAAATGATTGATTTTCGAAAGCTTGGTAGCTTTTCTATCAATGTAGTTTTTACGCTTTTCAATATGCGAGATATAACCAGTGTTATCTTTCTCTAAATCAAACACAACATGATCGCCCACAACCGCAGGATTCGTGTTTTTATTTCCATCAATTCTAAATTTCCCGCGTAATCTACACGGAATAGTATTGCCGGTTTCAGTACGCACATCGTACCACAGGCCGGTTGATTTTGTGATGATGCCTTTCATATTTAAGAATTTAAAGACTTAAGAATTTAAAGATTTAAGGTTAAATTTTGCTTTTTAATTTTTCAAATCATTAAATTTTTAAATTCACCTCGCAAATAACGGATAAAATTCGTAACTCTTTGTATTTTTGCACCCGTTAAAACTTAAATTATGTATGTGAATCATGTTTTCTCTCGCGAATTTCATATTTGTGGTTATGATGTGGATCATAATTGTTTTGTAACCATTTCAAAATTATTAAGTATGATGCATGAAACAGCTTGGTCGCATGTAACTTATCTGAAAAAAGGTTGGAAAGAATTGCAAGAGGAGGGCTTGTTTTGGGCAATAGCGAAAATGTATGTAAAAATTCACAAATTACCCAAATGGAATGATAAGATTCGCGTTGACACATGGGCAAAAGCGCGCGAATCCATTATGTTTCTCAGAGATTATGAAGTATTTAGTGAAACCGGCGAGTTGCTTTGTTGCGCCATTTCCGAATGGATGCTGGTGGATTTCCGTGCCAATAAAATTGTTCGCTTAGAAAAATTAAACACCCATTTAGATTACCCGCAAAATAGGATAGCGTTTGAAGGTCGAGTACCCCGCATCCCACGCTTAGATTTTCCGGAAACTCCTGTTTTTAATCCCGTAGTGCTGTCGGATTTAGATATGAACCAACATGTTAACAACGCAAGCTATGTGCGCTGGGTCATAGACCAACTGCCCTACGATTTTTATAATCAACACCAAATAAAAGAAGTAATTATTAGCTATACCAACCAACTAAAACCTGGCGAAAGATATTGTATTGCTATGAAAGAAACAGAGCCACAGTATTTTAACGCTACACTTTACAACGAAGAAGAGAAAGAGGTTTGCAAGGTTTTATTAGTGGTTAGTGGTTAGTGGTTAGTGATTAGTGGTTAGTGGTTAATGCTGTAATCTTTAAATTTTAAATCTTAAATCTTAAATCTTAAATCTTTAAACCTTAAAGATAAAGACAAAAACCACCCACAACTAAAAACAGTTAAATACATATAAAACAGCATTTTAAAGTTTTTCGATTGTTGATATTTTTATCGTTTTCTATCATTTTGTATTGATTTTTATTGTATATTTGTACCATCTTTGTTACAAGACATAAGGTATTATAACTAAGCAATAAACGCTAACTTGTAGTTCTTTATTACACATAACGAAGATTATTATTAATACTTATATCACTAATTAAAATCAAAAACCTATGAAAGAACTAACAAAAACAAAAGTAACTGTCAGAGTTCGCAAAGCCGAGAACCGCAAAGAATGGTACGTGTATCTGGAAGCCTATCCGGTATTCGTTCCGGGCAAAAAACAACCGCAGCGTGTAAGAGAGTATTTTAACCGCACTGTTACCAGCATTGAGTGGGACAAAAAACGCACCGCACGCACAAGCGAAACATCAAAAACCTTCAAACCAAAACGCGATGACAACGGCTTAATCTTATGCCGAAGTGAAAAAGACCGCGAAACGGTACTCTACGCCGACAGTGTTCGGAAACTCCGCCAACGTGAATATGATACTGTAGATTTATACAGTGAGGTTGATGCTGAACGTGCAGAACAAAAAGAGAAAATGCAACAGAATTTCATTGATTATGTTGAGGACATCATTAAAAAACGACACGCCCATACTTCCGATTCTGTACGCACAAATTGGAAAGCA
>WQWP01000108.1 GCA_009787485.1 Lentimicrobiaceae bacterium
CACACAGTATGTCTGGATGGACAGTTTGGGATTTCTCCAATGCTGTTACCCCACATAATGCCAGAGCAAACATGTATGTTGGATACGAAAAATGGTTGGTTTCCTCTTCTATTGATTTAACGGGCACTTCGGCACAACTTGAATTTGATCTTTTCTATACTTCCTATGGCTCCGCAAATCCACCTACCATACCGGCATCTCCTCAAGGCAGACGATTCGTGGTACTTATTTCTCTTGACAACGGGGGCACATGGAATGCTGCCAATACATTGAGACAATGGGATGATAAAGGCTCAGAATATGTATTCTCCCAATTAACAAATGTGCCGCAACGTGTAATCATCCCACTTCTTGATGGCGCAGGAAACCCATATACCGGCAACGTAAAAATTGCTTTCTATGCCGAGTCTTTGATTAATGAAGGCGACAACGATCTTCACATTGATAATTTCCAGGTGCTTGGTTTGAATCCCTGTTTCTATTCTCCGACCATAACCTTACAAAGCGTTACGGCTACCAATGCAACCATTGGTTTTACAGCGAACGATGCCGGAGTAGCCTGCCAATATGTTTACGCAGAAAGTGCTACGATAACCGATCCGGATGCCGGTACGCCCGTTTCTACAACCGATAATCCGTTTACGATTACAGGACTTAATCCTGCTACGCAATATACCGTTTGGGTAAAAGCAGTTTGTGGCGCCGGCTATTCTAACTGGTCGCTTCCTTTATCTTTTACTACCGAACCTTTGCCCGCTACCGTTCCTTACATTTGCACGTTTGAAGATGATGATCCGGAGTCTGACCTTTGGAAAAAGGCAGCCAGCGGACTTTGGGGCCCCACCATGCAGTGGTATCGCGGCACGGCAGCCGGAAATGGCGGCACTGAGACCGGAACAAAGGCAATGTTTACTTCAAAGGATGGCATTAGTTTTGCCAACGATGTCAATTACACGCAATATGCATTTATGTGGCGTGATATTGATTTCGGACCCAATGTGGGCACCTATAATTTGAAATTTGATTTCAGATGCGAAGGGTTGGTTTACGCCGGTCAGGTTTACGACAGAATTGATGTACTGCTTGTTGACCCATTTGAGGTCTTCAATGTGAATACACTTTACGGCATACAGATTGGCTATACCTATGGTAGCGCCGATTGGAGTTCTGAGGTATTACAGATCAGCAACGTCTCAGGCGTTCAATGTTTAATGTTTGTTGGGGTTGTATTATATATGAATCCCAATGCGGCTATTGACAATATTAAGATTGAAGAAGCTACATGTATTATCCCTTATGATCTTTTGATTACAGATATGACCTCCTCCGGCGTAACGATTGATTTTACGCCTACGGGCGCCGATTTCTATATCGCTTCATACAGAACAACTTCTTCTTCTACTATAATTCATGAAACCTTCACGGCTCCGCCTTATACCATATCCATACCGGGTGGGCAGGATTTAGATTATGTATGTGCGGTAAGATCCGTTTGCGGAGAGGATACCACTAAATTTTCAAATTCACTTTTCTTTACCCTGCCCTGTGCGCCATTTGAGATTCCATGGGAGGAAGGATTTGAGAGCATAACAGCCCATAATACACTTCCACCTTGTATGAGAGCCACTACGTTAGGCGGTTTGGTGCTGACCTCCGTAGGACCTCAGCCGCAATATGACCTGGAGGCGCACACCGGAAACAACTTCGCCTGTTTCAGATATAGTTGCGATGACTATATTTATACGCCGTCATTCGATTTGTTGAACGAAACCACTTACAAATTTTCATTCTGGTATGTTACCACCGGATACTCCGGCTGGCAAACCCTACAGGCAGAGTTGAGAGATGCAATTACAGGAGAATTAGTACAAATCATAGGAACGCCTTTGAGCAATGTGCTCAATACTAATTGGGTGCAATTTTCAGGAGTTTTTACTCCTTCTGCAGCAGGACTTTATACTATTGCTATTTATTGTAAATCAACCGGCGTGCAAGGATTCTTAACAATAGATGATTTGGCATTAATGGCGCTCGACTTTTACACCATAACCGCCACAGCGGGCGAAGGCGGAACCATAGATCCCGCCGGCGAAATAAAAGTAAACGAGGGCGATTCAAAAACATTTACCATTACGCCAAATACAGGTTACCACATTCTGTCGGTTTCAGTTGACGGAGTCCCAATCGCCTACTCAGTTAATCCGGAGCTAACCGCAACATTTACTTATACTTTTGAAAATGTTACCAACAACCACACGATAACCGCCACTTTCGCGCTTAATTGCTACCTGCCTGTAATTAATACAGGCGACGGAGTTACAGTTACGCCAACGACTTGCATTCCGCATGGTTCATCGGTTACCTTTACCATCACGCCCGATTATTGTTACGATATCACTCAGGTATTGATTAATGGCGTTAATCAAGGCGCCAATTATACAATTGCTAATGTAACCGGTAAACCAACCATTGTGGTAAGCACGTCGCTCCGAAAATATACAGTTACCGCCACTCCTGCTCAAGGTATAGATCCTTTGGGTTATATTACACCTTCCGGAACTTCTTCCGTAGATTGCGGCGAGGATAAGGAATATTTCTTCCATCCCATAGAAGGACACCGCGTAAGTGGAGTGTTTGTTAACGGAGAGCAGGTACCGGCGCCTAACTACATACTTAATTACACTTTAAAAAATATTCGTGTAAATACCACCATTCATGTTGAGTTTGAAAAACTTCCGCAATACATGATCCAATTTGGACCACGCGCCGCGCAAAACGCAGGCGGGGTAGTATTTCCAACCAAAGAACCGGATGCAGAATTTTTCATTTACGTTGATACCGCTACGGTGAGTTGTCCATTCACCATTGAAGCTTTTGATGGATTTGAAATTGATAAAGTATATGTAGATGGCGCAGTAGTTAACGTAACAGGAACCTCAACAGCTACCTACGAATTTGTTAATGTGTCTGCCAACCACACTATTTTTGCTACCTTCAAACCCATCATGTTTACGATTATAGCAACGGCTGATTTGAATGGTACAATTAATCCAAATGGCACCATACAAGTAGCCTGGGGTGATGACCAAACTTTCCACGCTATTGCAAATGAAGGATGCGAACTCATTGATGTTATTGTAAATGGTGAAAGTATTGGCGCTATCAACAGCTACACGTTTGAAGATGTAAGAGCCAACGGTTCCATTCACGCAGTCTTCTCAAAGATAGTTTATCCTATTACCACTGCTGTAATAGGAGGAAACGGACACATTATTCCTTCTGCCAACCCAATCATGGTGGTGCATGGCAATAGTGTTACCCTCACTTTTGTTCCCGATCAGGGCTACACAGTAAATACTGTAGTTATTGACAACGTGCCTCACCCTGCGGCAGCATTGGCAGGAACTTACACTTTTACCAATGTAACTCAAGCTCACGATGTAGTTGTAACCTTCAAAAAACTCACATACACCATTACGTCAACGGTTACGGTGGGCGGATTTATTGACCCGGCCGGAACCATTTTCGTAACGCACGGCGAGCATTCACCCACTTATGTATTTGATGCCTATGAAGGCTATTACATCTCATCGGTACTTGTGGATGGTGTAGTGAATCATGAAGCTATGGCTAATGGCATATATCGTTTCTTTAATGTAACAGCGAACCACACGATACTTGTAATGTTCGCCCGCGACAGCTATACCATTGCGGCAACAGCTACCCAAGGCGGATCTATTACTCCATCGGGTATTGTAACAGTGCCAAGCGGTACAAATAGAAGATTCGATTTTGGACCCCAACAAGGCTTTGAACTATTTCGAGTAATGATTGACGGACTCAACGACGAAGAAGCCTTAGCAAATGGATACTATACCTTTATGAATGTGTTAGACGATCACTCCATTGCTACACATTTTAGAAAGCTAACTTATACGGTTACCTTACCGCTCCCCGACGATTGCACCACGGTTATTCCGGAAGATGGTTCTACTATGAATATCATTACGGTTGAATACGGCGACAGGTTTGCATTTACTGTAAACATAGCCGATCCTTGCAGTCAATCGAACATCATTGTTAGATCTAACGGCATGATAATTGTTCCAACGGGAGGAGTTTACACCATCAATAATATTACAAGCGATCAAATAGTTACGATTGTGAATGCCGAATTAAACCAATATCGCATTACCGCAAGAGCTTTCGCAGGCGGAACGATTGATCCGGATGGTATTTATATGGTAACCCATGGATCAGAGGAATCATTCATGATTACGCCAAACTTAAACTTCAAAATTGATAAAGTTGAAGTAAATGGAGCCCCTGTTGTATTAGCAGGTAATGTTTATACACTTAAAAACATCATAGCGGATGCCATTATTGAAGCCCACTTCAAACGTGATGATGTAGGCATTGATGAAAACAATCCTGTTATCAATGTGTTTAGTTACAGCAACTTGGTTACTATCATGAACAAAGATCTTGTTCCCGTGAAACAAGTTGAAATCATGGATGTGTTTGGCAGGGTTGTATGGCACGGTCAAGCAAATTCTGAAAAAACTGAAATTACGCTGCATGTGGCTGCCGGCATCTATGCTGTTCGCATTCACACCGGCGATAATCAATACCTTACTACTAAAGTTGTTATTAATTAAAAACAATAAACAAAAATAGTAGTTTTTTTAATAATTTTTGGACGGAAAGGGCGCTCGAAAAAGAGCGCCTTTTTCATCTGTAATTTTTTTCTATTTTTCATACAGATGACACGGAGCAAACAAGATTTTCACAGATAGTTTTCACTCATTGGGTATAGAAAATTAAAAAAAATACAAATTTGGCAGGTTTTATTCGGGAATTTTCATTATAAACACCAATGTGGTTTTTAAAAAACGTGGTTTTTTATAATATAAAATGATTTGAAATAAAATGATTTGAAATAATTTTATTACTTTTGCCGCAAAATTAAATCAAACAAATATGGAAACGCCTTTTGTTTATGGGAAGTTAGCAACACTTGGTAATTATACGAATCGCCAAAAAGAATTACAACTGCTAAAAAACAATTTTGTAAATCTTATCAATACCACAATTATTTCGCCACGACGCTGGGGAAAGAGTTCATTGGTTAATCATGTATCACAAATTATTCAGAAAGAGCACAATACAGAAATAATAATGTGTCATTTAGATATTTTTAATTGTCGCACAGAAGAGCAGTTTTACAAGGCTTATGCAAATGCTATCTTGAGGTCAACCTCAACGAAATGGGAAGAATTTGTAGCCGGTGTGAAAAAATATTTAGGAAGGTTTTTGCCGAAAATATCATTCTCAGATGCGACGCAAGCTTATGAATTGTCGTTTGGCATTGAGTTGAAAGAGGCGGAACTTTCCTTAGACGAGATATTAGATTTACCTCAACAAATAGCCTCTGATACAGGGAAAAAGATCGTGGTGTGCATTGATGAGTTTCAAAATATAAATGAATATGGCGATTCGCTGGCATTTCAACGGAAGTTACGCGCACACTGGCAATTACACAATAAAGTTTGCTATTGTTTATATGGTAGTAAGCGCCACTTGTTAATGAATATTTTTAATAGTTATGAAATGCCCTTTTATAAATTTGGAGATATTCTTTTTCTTCAAAAAATTAGTCGTGAAGATTGGGTAAAATTTATTTCCGAACGATTTACAGCAACCGGAAAACAAATCTCTGATACATTAAGCGGAAAAATTGCGGATACTATGCAAAATCATCCCTATTATGTACAACAGTACAGTCAACAAGTGTGGCTACGTACCGATGTAAAATGTACCGAAATGATTATGGAAGAAGCATTAGAAGGATTGATTGACCAATTGAGTCTTCTTTTTACCAATATCATTGATTCGCTTGCGGCGCGTCAAATTGCTTTTTTGACGGCAATTGTGGCAGGAGAAACCAATTTTTCCTCAAAAGAGGTATTGAAAAAATATGATTTGGGAACATCAGCGAATATTAAAAACTTAAAGAATGCGCTTTTAGAAAAAGATTTAATAGATATTTTACCGCATAAAACAATTGAGCTGCAAGATCCTGTTTTATTGCTTTGGTTGAAGAAAGTATATCTTGATTGAGTAGCCATATATTCAATGATCACACGGTTTGCGCCTCCGCGCCTTTGCGAGATTTTTTTCCTCATCTGTAATTTTTTTCTACTTTTAGCGACTAATAGAAAAAAACAATTTCATGAGTAATTCCAACCCCGAAAAAGCATTTATAGACCTCATCCGGCAAAACGAGCACCTCATCTACAAAGTGTGCTCCATGTATATTTCTAATGAGTTTCCGCTGGCAGACCTCTATCAGGAGGTGGTGTACAATTTATGGAAAAGTTTTCCAAAATTCCGGAACGAATGCTCGGAATCTACCTTTATGTACCGTATTGCGCTGAATACCTGCATTACCGGAATGAGAAAAGAACTGAGACGCCCACAACATATTCCCATTCTTGAGCTCAAAGAATGTTTAATTGAACCGGAGTCTATGCATGAAAACATCAAAGAAATGTATAAACTTATTTATCAGTTAAATACATTGGAGCGCGCCATTATTTTGCTTTATTTAGAAGAAAAATCATATCAGGAAATTGCCGATATTACAGGATTGACGTTGAACAATATAGCTATAAAAATTAAACGTATCAAAGAAAAATTAAAAAAAATGTCTGAAATTTAAAAAAAGAAAACTATGGAATTACAAGAATTAAAAAACACCTGGACGGTATTAGACGAACAACTAAAGAAAAATGAAATGTTGAATAAGCAAATGATTCAAGAAATGTTGCAAAAAAAATCGAACAGATCGCTTAATAAATTGCTAAACAACGAATTTTTCAGTCTTACTATATGGCTTTTGGCAATTCCACTTTCTATTTGGGGGTATCATTTGCCTAAATTTGACAATTTTCTTTTTCCAAAGATTTTGTTTGCGGTAATTTTTGTTACCAGTATCTTAGCAGTGATTTGGTCTTGTTATCAATTGAGAAATTTGATGAAAATTGATCTTTCTAAAGGTATTAAGGATAATATCTATAACGTGAGTAAATACATTATTCTGCTCAAAAAAGAAAAAATTGCTGTTTATTTTGGTTTAGCTCCTATCTATTTCATCCTTGGAGTTTTATGCTATTACGAAATTGGAGCAAATGTTTCA
>WQWP01000109.1 GCA_009787485.1 Lentimicrobiaceae bacterium
AAAGTACAAACCAGTAACGCCCGGTCAACGATTCAAAGTTATAAGTTCGTTCGACGAGATTACCACCAATAAACCGGAAGAGAGTTTATTGTGTCCGAGACCTCGGACAGGCGGAAGAAATAATAGTGGTAAGATGACGATGCGGTACCGCGGAGGCGGTCACAAAAAGATGTATCGTTGTATTGATTTTAAAAGAGACAAAGATGGTGTTCCGGCAACGGTAAAAACCATTGAGTACGACCCGAATCGCTCGGCTCGTATCGCTTTGTTATTCTATTCCGACGGCGAAAAACGCTATATCATTGCGCCGCACGGTTTAAAAGTAGATCAAGTGATTGTTTCCGGAGAAGGTGTTTCGCCCGATCTTGGCAATGCACTTCCGTTGGGAGAGATTCCTTTCGGCTCTACTATTCACAACATTGAGCTTCGCCCGGGGCAAGGCGCGAAAATGGCGCGCTCCGCAGGAAGTTATGCCCAATTAATGTCAAGAGACGGCAAATACGCCATTCTACGTTTGCCTTCGGGCGAAACACGTATGATATTATGCAGCTGCCGTGCTACTATTGGTATTGTTTCAAACATTGACCACAACTTAGAGGTTTCCGGTAAAGCCGGACGTAACCGCTGGATGGGTCGCCGCCCACGCACGCGTGGTGTGGTAATGAATCCCGTGGATCACCCGATGGGTGGTGGTGAAGGACGCGCTTCAGGAGGGCACCCGCGCTCTCGCAAAGGGTTGCCTGCAAAAGGTTACAAAACCCGTTCTAAAAAGAAACATTCCAACAATTATATCGTTGAAAGAAGAAAAAAATAATTTTAAAGTAGCATAATATGAGCAGATCGTTAAAAAAAGGACCATATATTCATTATAAATTGGAAAAACGCGCTATTCAGGCACAAGAAAGCGGTAAAAAATCCACCATCAAAACATGGTCGCGTGCTTCTATGATTTCTCCCGATTTTGTAGGACTTACCATTGCCGTTCACAACGGCAACAAATTCATTCCGGTATATGTTACCGAGAATATGGTAGGGCATAAGTTGGGTGAATTTTCTCCTACCCGTATTTTTAGGGGACACGCTGGGCAAAAGGATAAGGGGAAGAAATAACCTTTAGCCTTTTTTTGTTTTCATAATTTTGGGAGCCGCCTCACAAGGGCGGCTTCTTTTATGTAAAAGGCGCGAAAGGAAGATTTTTTCAAAACAAACGGTACATTTTTTTCACACTACCCTACACCCCATCTATCCGTTCTTACACCAACCTCACACAATCGCCATTTAGTTCTATTCCCTCATAGCCCCTGCCAAGTTCCTGATACTACTGCCGTTGTACCGACATACGATCTTGCTGGAGATGGGACGTATGCTTAAACATGAAAAATCTGAAATTACGGTCAAACGGGCGCAGAAACTTACCAAAACGATGCATCAAAAGGAAAATTCGTTCGCTGCTTATACCAAATACCTGTTCGTTTTACATTTGACAAGGAATAAGACTGTTACTCATAATAATCAAACTTCAAATGCTTAACAGTCATCCCTTTATTTATCAACTGCTTAAGCGAGTCAATCCCAATTTTCAGATGTTCTAAAGAAAACTGCTCGGTAACCAATTTATCGCTTTTTTCTGTTTTAATTCCATCGGGAAGCATGGGCTGGTCGGAAATCATGAGCAGTGCACCGGTGGGGATTCTGTTGTAAAAACCTACGGAGAAGAGCGTTGCCGTTTCCATATCTATGGCGGTGGCTCTTATGGCTCTTAGGTACTCTTTGAAATTTTCATCATGTTCCCACAATCTGCGGTTGGTGGTATATACCGTTCCTGTCCAATAGTCTTTCATATAATCTCTTATGGTAGAAGAAATCGCTTTTTGCAGGTTAAATGCAGGAAGCGCCGGCACTTCGGGAGGAAAGTAGTCGTTGGAAGCGCCTTCGCCTCGTATGGCAGCAATGGGAAGTAGCAGATCGCCCAAATTGATATAGTCTTTAAGCCCGCCTGTTTTTCCGAGAAAAAGTACGCCTTTGGGTTTCACGGCGGTCAGCAGATCCATCACGGTGGCTGCCATAGCGCTGCCCATAGAGAAATTGATAATGGTAATATCGTCTTTCGTAGCGCTTTGCATGGGATTGTCAATTCCCCTGATATTGGCATTCATAATGTCCGCAAAATTGTTCACATAATTTTTGAAATTGGTGAGAATGATGTACTTACCAAAATCAGGCAAGGCAGTTCCCGTGTATCTGGGAAGCCAATTTTCTGCTATCTCAATTTTTGTGAGCATGGGAAATAGTGATTAGTGGTTAATATTGCCGTTGGCTTTAGCCAACGGATTTTTTAGATAATTTTTTTTTAGATAAAGATTATTTTTTAGTTTTTTTTGCTGATTTCATCGCTTCCTGAACTCTCTCAATGGCTGTTTGTGTGCTTGCTAACAGCTCTGCCGTGTTAATTTGATTGCCCACGGCGCGCTCCATCCAAAGTTTGGGCGTCAGTCTGCCCATAGCATACATCCTGCAAACTTCATCGCCGAGGTTTTTGCCTTCTAAATAATTTCCAATCTGAAAATCAATAATTAGCCCAATCGGATAAGCAGACAAATACAATGAAGAACTAATCATGTGAGAATAAATAGCCAAAATAGTTTGATCTTTAATGCCGAAAACAGGCGCAAAATATTGATTCCAAACCTCTTTCGCTATGTTTATCACGGCGCTTTTTAATTCTGCCGCATCGGCGTTTGGATTTTGATACATCCATTGCCAGACTCTGATATCCACTAAAGAAACGCCCATAATTTCAATAGTTCCCCAAAAAGCATCCAGCGTGTTCAAATAATTTACCAATTCGTTCGTATTTTCATAACCTAATAAATCTAAATCTTTTTGTTGAAAGGTAAATGCTAATGCTTCGGTGAATGCGGTATTCGGCACGCCTTTCATGAAATAATTGGGAACGTCGTGCAATGAAATGGTTTGTTCTACATTATGTCCAAATTCGTGAATTCCAATGTTATATCCTTTGTAATCCATTCCGTTTACGAAGCGGGTACGGAGCATGGATTTGTCGGTTTTCATTTCGGCGCCCCATGCGTGCCCTGCGCCCACTGAAGGATCTACCTGAATATATTGGCAAATATCATGCGCTTTTTCCGGCGCGAAGCCTAATTTGATGAGAATATTGGGTAAATCGGCTTGGAATGCAGCAACGTTAGGATATTTTGCATAAACATCCGCATTTAACTGTTCCTGATCAATAGAACTTCTGGACTTAAATCCATCATACCAAATATCAAAAGGTTGCAATTTTCTTCCTAATCTTTTAGTAATAATTTCCGCTACTTGTTTTACTTGAGGAGCTGTCATTAAAGAGATGAAAAGTTGTTCTACATCAGCAAGTCTCATTTCCAATTCACCTTCAAATCTTCTAGAAATATATGTACTGTTTCCCGTGTAACATTCATCAGTAGCGCTGATCGCTTTAAATATATTGAGCAAATGTTGGTATCTTGTGTTGGGTTCGGGAGTCGTTCCAATTTCAACCACATCATGCAAATAAGCTTTGTTTGAAATAGGTTTCCAGAGATAATCTTCATTTTCCTCTAAAATCTCAGTTGGAATAGATTGATCTATAATGGCTTTCATAACACCATAGATTAAATGTTGTTTCATTAAACCATCTTTGGCATCTGAATAAGCGGCTTTGATCTCATCGCGAAGCCCCCAGTGAGAAATCAATTTTGTTCCGCGTGTCCAATAACGATTATTATTGTTATCTGCAATTAGCCACATCGGAATATTGTAATTGGCAATATAGCTGTCGGCATTACCGGTAGCAGCGGCTATATTTTGTTGCAGATTTGCCGGCACACGAGAATAAAAATAGTCGCCCAAACGTACATAGCCCCAATGCAGATCGCTCCAGTTTTTTCCGTTGTCTTCTTTCTCTTTTAGTGTGAAATAAGGAAAATTCAAAGCTACAAT
This sequence comes from Lentimicrobiaceae bacterium, assembly GCA_009787485.1. Lineage (GTDB taxonomy): Bacteria > Bacteroidota > Bacteroidia > Bacteroidales > WCHB1-69 > WRNX01. The sequence continues at coordinate 3,982 of WQWP01000109.1, forward strand.
AAAAGCAATTTTATTGGCAAACATATCATCCGAAAAATGTGCACTTACATCATAAGTAGCAAATAATTCGTCAATAGGCATCGGGTCATATCCTACCACATGCACAGGTCGTAACAGATTGATTGTAATACGGTTATTATGACCGATAATGGTTTCAAAATGAGTTGCCAAACGATTAAAAAGTTGCTCTTTTTCTTCCGTTGTTTTGCTGAAATTTGCTACACAAAACTCGTAAAAATCATTTTCGGAGCCATCTTGCGCATTCCAAAGCGAAGCCACTTGAGTGACACCTCTTTGTATAATTTCTTTAGAAATTGTGCTGTTTTTTGAGATTTCTTGAATGGTTTTATTTTTCGTGTTTTGGGAAATGTGTTGCGCCTGCAACATAAAAAAATGTGTCATAAAAATGATAGAAAAGAAAATGGTTAAAGATTTTTTCATTTAAAATATTGATTTGATTATTAATAAGATACATTTCACACGAAACCCTTACGGGTAAGGGGCGGCGAATTTACAAGATTTTTCGACAATAAAGCATAAACAAAAAAGTATATTTTTGCCGCCTCTAATCGGGGTGTGGCGCAGTTGGCTAGCGTACTTGCATGGGGTGCAAGTGGTCGGAAGTTCGAGTCTTCTCACCCCGACTTCATCATAGCAGTAGCCTTAGGCTACTGCTTATATGGATATGCTCTCTCCGAGAGCATCTGTCTCCACCGAAAAATTAATAAAATCCACCAAAGGCTTCGCCATCTTGAGCCCATTAACTACATCATTAATAAAATCTTCTTTGAAAGCATTTTGTGGGTTATAATAGTGTGAGGCGAAAAAATGTTTGTTTTTTAGCAGTTCAATCTCAGGAAAATCTTTAGGGAAATCGGCCGGCGCTTTTTTCAGTTTTTCAATAGGATCAATGCCGGCGTAATATTTTTTGAAAGCAGGCGCGTCAATAATCGCTTTAAATTCATCAATTTGATAATAGATTTCTTTTCTAATTGCTTTAAGATATTCGGGTAATGGCATGTAAATGCCTCCTCCGAAAAAGGATTCTTCGGGATCTAAATGAAAATAATATCCGGCAAAATGTGAGTTTTTTCCGCCGTTTTTTGCAAAATAGGCGCCAAAATGTGTCTTATACGGCTCTTTATTCGGAGAAAAACGCACATCGCGGTAAATACGGAATAAACATTGCTTAATTTCGATATTTTGTAACGTTTCATCAAAAGATTGCAGATTTTCTAACAAAATACGCGAAAAATCTTCAAAATTTTGCCTTGCTTTTGTATAATCCAACTTGTGAGCATGAAACCAGTCACGATGGTTATTTTGCTTTAATGTTGTTAAAAACTGTAAAGTTTCGGGGTTAATTTTAGCCATAAAATTTTTTGTGCGAAATAAATGAAAAAAAGTATATTTTCGCCGCCCTAAATCCTGCGGATGTGGCGTAATTGGTAGCCGCGTTAGACTTAGGATCTAATGTCGAGAGGCGTGGGGGTTCGAGTCCCTTCATCCGCACAAATTTCTCGAAAACCAATTAAAACCAACAGTTTACGTTAGTATCTTGTTGGTTTTGTGTTAATATCCGGTAAAAATCGGGTGAAAATCGGGACAAAAGAGCTTTTTTAGTTTGTCGCAACGAGCTAAAAAAAAATGACAAATTCACAACCCACCTTAGCCCTTGTTACGGCTGTAAACGCTACTCGGTACTTGCCGGCAACACTTCACAAATACCCTTCGGGGTGGTTAATAGACTACTATGTCGAAGACCCGCAAACACAAAAACTACAGCGTAAAAAAATCAAAGTAACACGCATTATGTCGCGCTACACTTTAAAAAATGATGGACTGCGGCACGTAAATTCAATTGTAGCAGCGCTGAATATCCGGCTTGCTTCGGGGTGGAATCCGTTGCTATATACAAGTGATAATACAGAGCCTATTCCTGTATTTGAGCCTGTAAATGTCTCAAAAACGATTCCGGTTGCTACACTATTAGCTGAACAAGCTAATCAAGGCGAATGTATTGTGTTAAGTCCCAAAGTAGAAAAACAACCTACAGTAGAAGAATTGCGTATGCAAACACCATTTTCTGAAGTATCCAAAAAATACTTGGAAGAAACACTAAAGGAGAAACGCCCGGATACCATTCGTTCTTATTCTTCTTTCATCAGCATTTTAAGTAATTGGCTGAAAACAAGGGATAAAGATGTGAAGTGTATAGATTTAAAAGGCTGTATTATTACGGATTTTATGGATTATGTTTATAGCGAAAGGAAAGTATCCGGCACTACATATAATAATTATGTAAAGATGGGGCGGGCAATTTTTACTTGGATGGTAGATAAGTATTATATTCCTAAAAATGAGTTTACCAACGTTAAACTCAAGAAAAAAGAGCAAAAATCACGTATTGTGATTGATGCCCAAACGCGAGATGAAATCAAAAAATATCTTGACCAAAACAATCCAAACTATCTAATTATTTGTAAGCTTGTATATAACACACTATTACGACCAAAAGAAATTAGGATGTTAAAGATTGATGATATTTCATTAGAAGAAAAAACGATACGTGTAAGAAGTGAAGTGGCAAAAAATGAAAAAGAACGGCTTGTTCCGCTTACTCCGGAACTTGTTGATGATTTTATGCGGCTTGGTGTGGATAGGGCTATGACAGATCATTATTTATTCAGCGAAAAGCTGCGTCCCGGAAAGAATAAAATATCGGATGCGTACATGAGAAAGTATTGGGATAAAATGAGAAAGCGGCTTAACCTGTCTGAAAATATGGTACTTTATTCTTTGAGAGATTCGGGAATGACTGATATGATAAAAGGCGGAATAGACCCATTAAGCGTAAAACAACTTGCCGACCACCATTCACTTGAAATGACCGCAATTTATACTAATCATGTTGATCCTAACTTGCAAAAAATTGTCTATGAGCATTCGCCGACTTTTTAAACTCACAACTCCACCTTCTCTTTCGCAAAATGAATTTCCGCAATAATATTCCGACTTCCTTCCGTAAACTGAAAATTCATTTTGACAGGCATGAGTTTTACAGAATCTATGATAACAAACCGCTTTTGATTGCTAATGGGCACGTCCTGCGGTTTGAGCAATTGCAGCACCTCCATGAAGATGGTGGCAGGTAGTAAAAAGTAATGGCA
>WQWP01000110.1 GCA_009787485.1 Lentimicrobiaceae bacterium
ATTAGCCGTAATCTCATACCGAAAAAATTAACGAAAGAGCAAATCAACTACATTTACGCCAATGAAGCAGATGTTTTAAACGTAGCCTTATTTGGCATGACCGCTAAAGAGTGGCGTGAAGCTAATCCTGGCGGCAAAGGAAACATCCGCGATTATGCTACAATCAACGAGTTAATCTGTTTGTCGAATATGGAAAACTTAAATGCAGTTTTTATTAACGAAGGGGTTCCACAACGGGATAGACTAATAAAGTTGAATCAAATTGCAATTCAGCAGATGGGAGTTTTGATGGAGGTTGAAGGTAGGAAAATGTTAAAAGAATAAACGATGAAAAAACTAAGTACCTTATTAAGCGCTATCCCTGATTGTCAATGTTATGGCAACAAAGATATTCTTATCTCCACCCTCCAATTCGATTCACGAAAAGTAACGGAGAAAAACACATTGTACATAGCGCAAAAAGGCACCCAAGTAGATGGGCATCAGTTTATTAACAAGGCAATTGCACAGGGCGCTACCGCAATTGTTTGTGAGACGTTACCGGAAAATAGGAGCGAAAATTGCACTTATATTCAGGTAAAAAATGCGGCTACGGCGTTGGGCGAGTTAGCTTCCGCATTTTACGATTTTCCTTCGAGGAAGATTACGTTGGTGGGAGTTACCGGAACGAATGGGAAAACTACTACCGTTACGCTTCTATATCACTTATTTATGAGTTTGGGCTATCCCACAGGATTGATTTCTACGATTGTCAATAAAATTAACCATGTTGAAATTCCGGCCCTCCATACTACCCCGGATGCGCTGGCGCTGAATCAGTTGTTGAATGAGATGGTAGTTGCCGGATGCGAATTTTGCTTTATGGAGGTTTCTTCTCATGCCATAGTGCAGCAACGCGTTGCCGGTGTGCACTTTGCCGGTGGCGTGTTCAGCAATATCACGCACGACCATTTGGATTTTCATCAAACTTTTGCGAACTACATCAAAGCGAAACAGCAGTTTTTTGAGATGCTGCCCAACACCGCTTTTGCGCTTACCAATGTAGATGATAAAAACGGTAAGATAATGGTTCAAAGCACGAAAGCTAAAGTTTACACATATAGTTTGCGCACCGGTGCAGACTTTAAGGGTAAAATTAAAGACAATAGTTTCAACGGCTTAACCTGCGAATTTAATGGTACGGAGGTTTATTTTAAACTGTGTGGAAAATTCAACGCTTACAACTTATTGGCAATTTATGGCACCGCTCTGTTGTTGGGCATGAAAGAAGATGAGGTCTTGTTGGCAATGAGCAAATTAGAAGGCGCAAGCGGACGTTTTCAAACACTTCGCGACCACAGAAACCGCACATTTATTGTGGATTATGCCCATACGCCCGATGCACTCAAAAACGTACTCTCTACCATTAAAGATATTCTTGAAAACAGCGCAGATGTGATTACTGTGGTGGGTTGTGGCGGCGATAGAGATGCCCTGAAAAGACCGGTTATGGCAGAAACCGCATGCACCCTCAGCAACAAGGTAATCCTTACTTCCGATAACCCGCGCACGGAAGACCCGCACAAAATCCTTGCTGATATGGAAGTTGGCATTCCTGTGGCTTTTAAACAACACGTACTTACCATTGAAAACCGCCGCGAGGCGATTAAAACCGCCTGCCATTTGCTTCCTGATAATGGGGTGCTTTTGATTGCCGGAAAAGGACACGAAACCTACCAGGAAATCAATGGGGTAAGGGGGCATTTTGATGATGTAGAGGAAATTAATAAAATATTGAATATGGAATAATGAATATGGAATATCTAAACCTACTAATCACTAACCACTAATCACTAACCACTAATCACTAACCATTAACCACTAAAATTATGTTATACTATTTTTTCGATTGGCTACAACAATACAACATTCCCGGATCGGGGCTGTTTCAGTACATTTCGTTTCGGGCGGCGGCGGCAATCGTGTTGTCGCTCCTCATCTCCATTATTTTTGGGAAAAGAATGATCCGGTTTTTACAACAGAAGCAAATTGGGGAAGAGGTGCGCGATTTGGGGCTGGAAGGACAACTCTCCAAAAAAGGAACGCCCACCATGGGAGGGCTCATCATCATTGCTTCTATTTTAATTCCGGTGCTGTTGGTAAACAAATTAGACAATATCTACATTATCCTAATGATTTTCACCACATTGTGGCTGGGGGCTATTGGCTTTATAGATGATTATATTAAAGTTTTCAAAAAAAACAAAGCAGGATTATCGGGAAAGAAAAAACTGTTGGGGCAAATTATTTTGGGATTTGTAGTCGGCATGGTCATTTGCTTCCATCCTGATGTCGTAATTAAAGAGAAAAGACAAGATACTCAAAATGTGCTGCTTAGTCGTGAACATGCTTTTTCTATAGAAAATGTGAACAAAACAAATACTGTTTTCAGTGGCAGCGAGGCGGAACATTCCACCAAAACCACCATTCCGTTTTTTAAAAACAATCAATTTGATTATGCGGTACTTACACGCTGGTTGGGCGATGAAAGCGGGCGGTGGGCTTTCCTCTTTCTAATCCCGATCATCATCTTTATCATCGCGGCAGTTTCCAATGGGGCAAATTTGACGGATGGGTTGGACGGGCTGGCGGCCGGAACTTCAGCGGTAGTCGCGGTGGGAATTGCCCTTCTGGCATACGTCTCCGGAAACGCCATATTCGCTGATTATCTTAACATTATGTACATTCCCAACATCAGCGAAGTGGTAATTTTTACCGCAGCTTTAGTGGGGGCGTGCATCGGATTTTACTGGTACAATTGCTTTCCCGCCCAAATCTTTATGGGCGATACGGGCAGCCTGACGCTGGGCGGCATCATCGCCGTGCTGTGCATCATTATTCGTAAAGAACTGCTCATCCCTATTTTATGCGGCGTTTTCTTAATACAATCCATCTCTGTGATTGTTCAGGTAACTTATTACAGAACTACAAAAGTTAACAATTACAGAAAAGCCAACCATATTTCATGGCTCAAAGCCTGGCAAATTTATAGATCAACCCCGCAAAAATTGGAAGAATTTTCAGGAAAGCGTGTTTTCCTGATGACGCCCCTACATCATCATTACCAGAAAAAAGGAATGCACGAATCGAAAATCGTACAGCATTTCATCATCGTTAGCATTTTATTAATAATCATATCATTAGCAACCTTAAAAGTAAGATAGTATGTCACAGCAAACCAGAACAGGCATGTTTCAAGCCTTATCAAATTTTCAAACATCGCGCGACATGGCGGCCACCTTATCGCAAAACCTCATCAGGATCCGTAACGAAAGCTTGCAGGAATCGCTTTCCGACTTCGAAAACTCGGAACACAAGTTAGAATTTGTGAAAACCATTGAAGGTGTTGACTTTATCAACGACTCTAGAGCTACCAACGCCAACGCCGTTTGGTTTGCCATGGAAAACGTGACGCAGCCTATTGTTTGGATTACCAGCATGAACCATGTGGACTTCATCACGGAAGATCTCGAACAATTGATTCGTGCGAAAGTAAAAATAATTGTAATACAGGGTGTTTACAACTCCGCCCTGGAAGTTTTTTTCAAGAGCATGAACAAAGATGTTTATGTCGTAATGAACATGGAAGACGCCGTGCGCACCGCCTTTTACGCCGGCAGCTCCGACGAAACGGTGCTTTTCTCGCCGGGCGTAGTGAGTGCGGGGATGTACCGCACCTACCGCGAACGGGGGGAGAAGTTTAAGGAGGCAGTGGCGCAACTTTGAGAACTTTTTAGAACCAAGATTTTATAAGATTTTCATGATTACCAAGATTAAATTTTGAAACAAAATAACATGCACTCCTCAAATGAACAACTAACCAAATGGGCTGAAAGCCCAACAATCAATAGCGTAGGGCAACGCCCTACGAAACGGGGCGCAAACACCAACCCTAAGCCCCAACGGGGCGTAATTAACCTCATTATCAACTACTAAACCAACTATCATGCCTCAATCCTTATCAAAAGTTTATGTCCACATCACATTCAGCACCAAAAACCGCCATCCATTTATTGATAACGAAATAGCGCAAGAATTATGGGCATACCTCGGCGGTATATGCAAGATGTTAGAGTGCGATCCCGTTCGTGTTGGCGGGCACAACGATCATATACATATCTGTTGCTTGTTGTCGAAAAAAATTACACAAATTAAATTATTGGAAGAAGTCAAAAAAAGTTCTTCAAAATGGATAAAAACCAAAGGCAGGCAATACGAAAAATTTTATTGGCAAGATGGATATGGCATATTTTCTGTTAATCCATCTGAAATAGAATCCGTTGTTAAATATATTGAAAACCAGCACGAACATCACAAAAAACGGACGTTTCAGAAAGAGTTATTGGCGTTTTTGAAAAAATATAATGTAGAATATGATGAACGATATTTGTGGAATTAACGGAATTGCGCCCCGTTGGGGCTTATGGCTTGGCGGAACGATCCGTTCCATAGGGCGTTGCCCTATGCTAATGATTATTGGGCTTTCAGCCCGCCGAAAATTGGCAAATTAAAAACGTAAATCAAATAAAAAATAAAATCAATATGCAAAACCTAACCTTCAAAGGCGACAAAATCATCCTCTCCATCATCATCCTCTTATCCCTGCTCTCTATCATGATGATTGCCAGCGCCGGCGACCGCTGGATGGAGCAGATCCGGAACTTCGGCGTAGGCTTTTTCCTGCTTTTCTTATTCTACCATATAGATTATAGGAATGTTTCCCGTTTCGCCACCCCGCTCCTCATTCTTTCAGGCGGGCTGCTGCTTTACTCAGTATTCCGTTCCTCCGGAAGCCGCACTATAACACTAATGGGCATGGATTTGCAGATATTCTATTTCATTGGATTTTGCGTGTTGCTCTATATGGCAAAATATATGGCAAAAAAGTTAAATAACGAAGATGAACTATCTCAAAAAGAAGTGATTAAACTTTTTATAATCATCCTTGCTTTTTGCGGAGGCATCTTCCTTGCCAATCAATCTACGGCAATCATTTTGTTTTGCACCTGTATCGTAGTGCTTTTTGCAGGACGTGTGAAAATCTCCTATTTAGCAGCGTTTTGTGGAGTGATTTTGGCAGGTGTATTATTGGCTTTTGCATTGAAATTTGGGCGTACCGAAACGCTCAGAAATCGTGTACTATATTGGTGGGACGGTAGAACACCGGAACTGAACAAAGATTACGGCAGACAATCGATCCTTTCGCGCGCCGCCATTTCTACGGCAAGTTGGTTGCCCGCCAACGTAGGAAAAGGAACCATAAAAAAAGTGCTTCCCGAAAAAGATAACGATTATGTGTATGCCGTGCTGGTAGAAGAAATGGGCATTTTAGTGGGGCTTTTCGTACTGTTTGCCTACCTGATTATCCTGTACCGCACCATGCGTATTGCCCGAAATGCCGACGGCGCGTTCGGCATGTTGCTGGCGTGGGGAATCGGCTTTTGGTTTTGCATGCAGGCATTAGTGCATATCGGGGTAAACACTTTTCTCATTCCGGCTACCGGACAAACGCTGCCTTTTATCAGTCGCGGAGGTGTCTCGCTTGCCATCTCCGGAGCGGCTATCGGAATGTTATTAAACATTAGCAAATATCAAAAAATATAATATTTTTGCCGACTAAAACTTATTAACCAAAATATTTTTATTATGAAAAAATTAGCATTATTATCTGTCATTTTAATGGCAACTTGCGTGGTTGCTATGGCGCAACCGAGAGCAATCGGTGGACGTCTTGCTTGGAACATTGGAGCTTCTTACCAACATTCTCTTGGTGAGAAAAACATGATCCAAGTAGATTTGGATTTTCCGAGTTATTTTTGGGGAATTCAGGGAACCGCAACCTACAACTGGATATTCCCTATTAAATCCTGGCCTCATGCAGGTTCCTGGAATTGGTATGCAGGTGTTGGCGCCGGCGTTGGTTATAAATGGTACAATAGCTGGCTATTCAGTTGGAACAATTGGTCCAATTGGGATAAACGAGTTTATAGAGGCGTCTTTGTTGGTGTTGCCGGAATGATAGGGATTGAGTATAACTTCAAATTCCCACTTCAACTTTCTTTAGATTGGCGGCCGGTTGTTGGTCCCATAATTGGTAGAAAATATAATGGTAATATCGGTGCAGATTTTTATGGTGAAGGCTTAATCACAAGCGCCTTCGCATTAGGCGTTCGCTACAAATTCTAAAATGTTAATGAACGTTAAAAAAATATTAGACTGAAAATCAGTGCTATACAAAAAAATGGCACTGATTTTTTCGTTTTGTATGGAAATTGTGCTATTTTCGCCGCCTAATTAAAAATCAATATTTATGGCAGAAATTATTGAACGCGTTCAGAGCATCATTGCAGAAAAACTTAGTGTGAACCCTGCGGATGTAACACCGGAGAAAAGTTTTACCAATGATTTAGGTGCAGACTCGCTCGACACTGTTGAGTTAATCATGGAATTTGAAAAAGAATTCGGAATCTCTATTCCTGATGACCAAGCCGAAAAAATCTCAACCGTAGGAGACGCTATCGAGTACATTAAATCAAAAATTTAATTTAACATTCTTCTTTAATGAAAGTTAAAAGGATTGTTATTACAGGATTAGGTGCACTTACTCCTATTGGTAATACGGTTTCTGAGTATTGGAACGGTTTACTGAAAGGAGTAAGTGGAGCAAATCCTATTACTTGTTTCGACGCGGAAAATTTTAAAACAAAATTTGCTTGCGAAGTGAAAAACTTCGACCCGACGCCGTTTATAGATAGAAAAGCGGCTCGCTCTATGGATAGATGCGGACAATATGCTTTTGTTACGGCAATGGAAGCCATTAAAGATAGTGGTTTAGAGCTTGAAAAAATTAACAAACAACGTGTGGGCGTCATTTTGGGAACGGCTATCGGGGGACTGAACGCAGTGATTGAAGCGGTAAATAGCCTTAATGAAAACGGAGGAATTCCCCGGTTTAGCCCGTTTTTACTTCCCCGCACCTTAAGCGATATGATTTCCGGGAATATTGCATTGCACTATGGATTTTCCGGTGTAAATTGCGTAACTACCTCTGCATGCGCATCTTCTGCAAATGCTTTAGCCGATGCCTATCATGCCATACA
>WQWP01000111.1 GCA_009787485.1 Lentimicrobiaceae bacterium
ATTAAAAGGTATGGAAACCTACATCCATTGGCTACAACAACTAAAAGAAGAAGAAAAAACCATTTACAACTTACCCGACAACGAAATTAAACATTTAGTAAACTACGTTGAAACCAACACCGGTCGCGGCAGCGTGTTTGCCCATAACATTTTGTGTGCATTGTACGGCATCTGCCCTGAAGAGGTAGGAGGTGAGCGGTATGAGGTAGGCGGTGATGAGGATGAGATTTCTCGCTACGCTCGGAATGACGGCGAAAAATCCCCTTCAAATTTTGAAGGGGTGCCCGAAGGGCGGGGTAGTTTATATGAAAAGATTACCATTTATCCAAACCCCACCACCGGAGAATTAGAAATTAGGAATTACGAATTAGGAACCGCAGCCCCGTTAGGGGCAAGCTCAGCGAAGCTAATTAATAGTATTGAAGTTTTTGACGTTTATGGAAGAAAAGTATCATCTCATCATCTAATCACCTCATCATCTAATCACCTAATTAACCTCTCCCACCTCAATTCCGGCATTTACTTCGTTAAGATAACCACCGAAGCCGGCGAAGTCGTTAAGAAACTAATAAAACAATAAAATTATTAACCAATTAAAAAATATATTCAGATGAAAAGAAAAATCGAATTTTGCTTAGTGTACCGCGACATGTGGCAGTCCTCAGGGAAGTATGTGCCCCGCGTAGATCAACTTATCCGAATTGCTCCGGTAATCATTGAAATGGGCTGCTTTACCCGTGTAGAGACTAACGGCGGCGCCGCCGAACAAGTGAACCTGTTGTATGGAGAAAACCCCAACACTTCGGTGCGTGCCTGGTTGAAACCGTTTAATGAAGCCGGCATCAAAACGTTGATGTTGGAACGCGCACTCAACGGATTGCGCATGTACCCCGTTCCGGCAGATGTACGCCAATTGATGTTCAAAGTAAAAAAAGCGCAAGGGGTGGACATTGCGCGTTCCTTTTGCGGATTGAATGACCCGCAAAATTTGGAGCTATCGGTAAAATACGCGAAAGAAGCCGGCATCACCTCGCAAGCCGCGTTGAGCATTACACATTCGCCCGTTCATACAGTAGAATATTATATGGAATTGGTGGACAGATTAATAGAATTCGGCGCCGATGAAATAGGATTGAAAGATATGGCAGGCGTAGGCCGTCCTGCTACGCTGGGCAAATTGGTGAAAGCGATTAAAGCGAAATATCCGCATATTTTGGTGCAATATCATGGTCATTCCGGACCCGGATTCTCCGTAGCTTCCATGCTGGAAGTTGCTTACGCCGGCGCAGATATTATTGATGTGGCGATGGAACCGCTCTCGTGGGGCATGTCGCATCCCGATGTGATCACCATCCAAGCCATGCTCAAAGATGCAGGTTTTGATGTCCCCGAAATCAACATGAACGCCTACATGCACGCCAGATCATTAACTCAGGAATTTGTGGACGACTTTTTAGGCTATTTCATTGACCCGAAAAACAAGCAAAGCACTTCATTGTTAGTAGGTTCAGGGCTCCCCGGCGGCATGATGGGTTCCATGATGGCAGATTTGAAAGGCGCTCACAACGGCATCAACATGTTTTTGCGCAATAGTGGAAAAAAAGAACTGAACGAAGATGAGCTTATGGTAAAATTGTTTGAAGAAGTTGAATATGTGTGGCCTAAAGTGGGCACACCGCCGTTGGTTACCCCTTTCAGTCAATATGTGAAAAACATTGCCCTCATGAACATTATGCAAATGGCACAAGGCAAACCGCGCTATTCGCAAATGGATCAAAATACATGGGATATGATTTTAGGCAGAACCGGAAAACTCCCCGGCACGTTAGCCCCGGAAATTATTGAGCTGGCAAAAGAGAAAAACTACGAATTTTTCACCGGTGTGCCACAAGATAACTACCCCGACGAATTGGACAAATACCGCAAAGAAATGGATGAAAACGGCTGGGATTACGGACAAGACGACGAAGAACTGTTTGAATTAGCCATGCACGACCGTCAATATAGAGACTACAAAACCGGCGTAGCAAAGAAAAACTTTGAAAAAGAATTGGAAGCCGCCAAACAAAAATCGAACATCCAAGTCATTATAAAAGAGATAAAGCTCCCGGAAGTAATTAAAGAAGAATTAGTTGCTAAAATATTGGAGAAACACCCTAATGCCAAACAAATAGTGGCCCCTGTTTCCGGAACAATACTTTGGGAGTTACCCGTAGGCGAACAAGCCATGGCAAAACCAATGGGCACTTCGTATAAAGAAGGAGATATTGTATGCTGGGTTTCTGCATATTACGGACATGAGGAGGTGAAAACATTGTATCCGGGAAAACTTTGCGCTGTGGTGCATCAACAAGGCGACAAAGTGAAGAAGGGAGATGTTATTGCGTTTGTGGAATAGTGAATTGGGTTACCTCAACCTCCTAAAAAACATCTCTAACAACATTTGGCTTTCTTTCGCCAGTACCCCCTTCACCACTTCCGTTTTCGGATGCAGTAACGAAGCATTTACTAACGAATATCCTCTTTTCGGATCCGAGGCGCTGTAAACCACCCTTCCGATTTGAGACCAGAAAAGTGCGCCGGCGCACATTATGCAAGGCTCTAAGGTTACATACAACACACAATCATTCAAATATTTTGCGCCTAAATGATGAAAAGCGGAAGTCAGTGCTTGCATTTCTGCGTGTGCGGTAACATCGTTTAAGGTTTCCGTGAGATTATGAGCTTTGGCAATGATTGTGTTATTCAACGCAATGACTGCGCCCACAGGAATTTCGCCCTCTTCAAACGCGGCTTCTGCCTCCAAAAGCGCCATATTCATGAAATAGTCATCTGAAAAATCCATGAGCAAAAAAACAAAATTTTTTCAACATATAAACGTTAGTTATATTATGAAATGTAACTATCACACCCATACTCACTTTTGCGACGGCAAGGAAAATATGCGTTTTTTTATAGAAAAAGCGATTGCACTACAATTTGACCAACTCGGGTTCTCTCCGCACGCCCCTATTTCAGACCTTTACGATTTCACATTAACCGACGATGAGATTCCTTTTTATTTAAAAGAGGTTGAACTTTACCAAAAACAGTATCCTCAAATACAAATCTATAAAGGAATGGAATGTGATTTCATTCCGGATATGACCATAGATTTTACTTACTATAAAAACAAATTCGACTTAGACTATGTTATTGGAGGCGTGCATTTAATTAAAGTGCCAAACAGTAACGATGTTTGGTTTATTGACGGACCTAAAAGAGAAACTTTTGACCATGGTATCGCTACTTTTTTTCACCATGATGTAAAAAAAGCGGTTACCTGTTTTTGGGAGCAAACATACGAGATGATTGAAACTCAAAAATTTGATATCATCGCACATGTTGATAAAATAAAAATGCACAATCAAAATCGTTTTTTTAAAGAAGACGAAGACTGGTACATAAAATTAGTGGATCATGCGATTTATTTAATCATTAATAACCATTTAATTACGGAGATTAACTCGCGCGGCATCTACCGTTTGCGTTGCGATCATTTTTACCCTTCGGATTACATTTTAGAAAAACTAACCCAAAAAAAAGCGCCCATCGTAATCAGCAGCGACGCGCATAAAGCGGAAGAATTGCCGTTGTATTACGAAGAAGCGAAAGCAAAGTTACAAGGTTTGGGCGTAGATACGCTTTCCGTTTTATTAAATAAGGCATGGCATCAAATTAAAATGTAATAAAAACTTTTATTTGCTTTTTTACAATTAAAATTATACTTTCGCGAAAAATAATAGTCAATAAAAAAGTTATAGAAAAAATCAAAAAAATATGAAAGCAAAAACATTCCTCTCCCTTTTAGCGCTTTTTTGTTTAGCCGTTTCCTGTCAAACCGGCTCATTTGTTTCTAACAATGATGTTTTTACCAGATCTACAGATCGGCAATATCAAGCCCAAAGACAGCAAAGAGAGCAAACTGCAGTAATCCAACATGAAAGAGAAAATCTGTATAATGACGATTATCTTGCCGAAGAAGAAGAGTTTTTCGACGATGCTTCCGGAACGGCAAATGTAATATTGTTAGCTGTTGACGAGCTTGATATGTACGACTTTTTCTGGACGTCAAGACTAAGACGTTTTCACACCCACGTTTCTTTTGGATGGGGATTTTATGATCCTTTTTTCACCAACATGTTTTGGTACACGCACTCGCCCTCCATGTGGGGTGTTAGTATTTATTTGGGTCACAGTTTTTGGTGGCCTTCTCCTTTTTTCCGCCCTTGGCATTTCAACTGGGGATGGCATAACTGGGGCTGGAGTTGGGGCTGGGGCTGGGGCTGGCATCGCCCCTGGCGCTTCGGCGGCCCTTGGGGTGGATGGTCTGATGGCTTCAACGCAGGATTTTGGGCAGGCTATTACCACAATAGCTTCGACCGAAACCGCTCTTTCTTCTATGGGCACAGAAACACTATAGGCGGGCCATCTACCGGAAGAAACAGTTCCCGGAGAGTTTTCGGGCAAAACGACGATGAAACCATTCGCCGTACCTCCCGTTCTGTTACAGGAGAAAGTTTTAACCAACGGTATGAAACGATTTCGCGGAACGAAGGTACAGGAAGAAGAGAAACCGGCGCCGCTAACAGAGATGATGTAGAACGTGGCACTACGGGTACACGTCAAACAGATACAAGAACAACGACACCCACTACCCGCCAAACGGATACAAGGCAAACCACTACGCCTGCTACCCGCCAAACGGAAACAAGACCAACCACACCTGCTACCGGTACGCGCCAAACGGAAACAAGACCAACCACACCTGCTACCGGTACACGCCAAACGGAAGCAAGACCAACCACACCTGCTACCGGTACTCGCCAAACGGAAACGAGATCGACTACGCCTCCGCCCAGTACGCGCCAAGATACATACAACAGCGGCTTCCGTCCCGACAATTCAAGAAATACGCCCACTCATACGCCTTCTCAAAATAGGAGCAGCGGAAGTAGTTTTTCTTCGCCTTCGTCAAGTGGAAGTAGCTTTTCTTCGCCCAGTAGCGGCAGAAGTTCCGGTGGTTCGGCTCCGAGTGGCGGAAGCTCAGGAGGTGGCTCACGAAGTAGCGGGGGTGGCTCAGGGAGTACGAGGCGTTAGGTTTTTTTGCACACAGATGACACAGATGGCACAGATTTACACAGATCAATAATAAATAAATAGAATCTGCGTTTATCCATATAATCCGCGGCATCTGCGTGCAAAAAAATGATCCGAATACCAACATCTTTTCTTTATTTCTTACCTCTGATTCTATGCTTAGTTTTAGTTGTTTCATGTAACAGACCCGATACCGACGACAATGTTGAACTTCTTTTTTCTGTTCGTAATAACAATAGTGAGATCCAATTTCCATCTCCCACCGTTCATTTCGATACCGTTTTTTCAGGAACAGGCTCTATTACAAGACGCTTCACTGTTCACAATCCTTCAAGCAACGATGTAACTACCACTGTTTTTTTAGCAGGCGGCAAAAAGTCTTACTACAGCATTAATGTGAACGGAATGCCGGGCACTGTGGATAATGATTCATATTTTAAGAATATAGCAATTCCAAAAAGAGACAGTATTTTTATTTTCGTAAAGGTAAATATTAACCCGAGTTTACAAAACAACCCGTTTTTAGTAACCGATTCTATTGTGTTTTTGACCGGTCGGCGCGAGCAAGACGTTAAATTGCTGGCATACGGTCAAGATGCGCGGTATATTATAGCCGATCAAGGTCATCCGAGTTTGCGATTTAAAGTAGTTGCCGGAGAACACGAAGTAGTAAGATGGACCAATGAAAAACCTTACGTCGTATATGGCTGGGCTGCCATTGATTCTACCGGCACGTTGGAGATTGAAGCCGGAACCAGAATCCATTTTCACGCTAACTCTGGCTTGTGGGCTTATCGTTGCAGCCATTTGAAAGTAGGTAATCAGGACGGTACCTTGGGTGAACCTGTTATATTTAGAGGAGATCGGTTAGAGAGTTGGTTTAACGAAGATTATGCCCAATGGAGCAGAATCTGGATTAATGAAGGAGCGCAAGTAACAATCAACCATGCCATCATTACCAATGCTTTTGTGGGGGTGCAAGTAGAAGCGCTGCCTTATGACGACGGAACTATTGACCTCACGCATGATTCGTCAGTAAAAATTGAAAATACCATTATTAAAAATACACAGCATTGTGGTGTATTATCACGTTTCTTAAATATAGAAATGACCAATTGCGTGATTACCAACAACGGAGCAAGCAGTTTGCAATTAGAGGGCGGGGAATATATGATGAAACATTTAACCATAGGCAATTATTTCAGGCAAGCAGAAAGGAAAGTGCCGGCTTGTTATGTGAGTAATAAAATTTCTGCTTATAATGTTCCTTTTACAGTTAAAGCCGATTTTATTAATTGTATTATTACCGGAAGAAATGAAACGGAAATAGGTGTGTCTAAGGATGAAGACGCCAACTTGGAAGTAGCATTTCAAAGTTGCTTGGTAAAATCAAAAAACAATTCCGTTTATTTCGATGAATATTGTTTGCGCAATGAAGATCCGAAATTTAAAGATAGTGATAAACTTGATTTCAGGCTACTTCCCGAATCGCCTGCTATTGGGGCAGGGAAGCCGAATATTGGGGTGGATAAAGATATTTTAGGAAATTCGCGCAGCAATCCGCCCAGTATGGGAGCGTATGAGAATGGACGTTAAACCTCAAAAATTATGGGCGCTCCTAATGATAGATAGAATTTAGAGAAGTGTTGTTAAATAAAAAAATATAATACTTTTGCCTCAACTTTTGAAAGATTTTTCAAAGAGCTTTTTTGGACTTCGGCTTTTTGAAAAATTAAAAAGGTGAAAACAAATAGGAGTCCCCTTATATATTATGAAAATATTATTAAAGTTAACCACATTTTCACTCATCCTTATAGTAGCCCTCGCCTCCTCCTGCCAACCGGAAGAGCCTAAAGAGATTGAATATACCATATTGCCTGAAAGTTTAAATTTTGAGGCTACCGGTGGAGAAGACGGATTTACGGTGTCTGTTAAAT
>WQWP01000112.1 GCA_009787485.1 Lentimicrobiaceae bacterium
ACATAAACGACCCCTTTTCGTTTGACGATGATGCACTCTTCGCTTCTTTTTTTTACAGACGCTCTTACTTTCATTGTTTTATGTTTTTTTATGATTTATGTCTAAATGTTATTCTTCCTTTGCTCAAATCGTATGGCGACATTTCCACTTGCACTTTATCTCCGGGTAAAATCTTGATATAGTTCAAGCGCATTTTTCCGGCGATGTGCGCTGTGATGACGTGCCCGTTTTCCAATTGCACACGAAACATCGCGTTGCCTAACGCTTCTATCACGATGCCGTCGAGTTCAATGGAGGATTGTTTTGCCATGTTTTTTAGTGGTTAGTTATTAGTGGTTAGTGGTCTTTATCTCTTAATTCTTAATTCTTAATTCCTAATTCTTTTTCAATTTCTTCATACGATGAGAGTATTTCTGTTCCGTTTTCCGTGAGTGCAATTTGGTGTTCAAAGTGGGCGGAGGGTTTTCGGTCTAATGTTCGCACCGTCCAGCCGTCGGGCTCGGTTTTTACTTTGTAGGTACCTCTGTTAATCATCGGCTCGATACAAAATGCCATTCCCGTTTTGAGCAACACGCCTTGTTTGGGTTTTCCGAAGTTTTCAACTTCCGGAAATTCGTGCAGGTTTCTGCCGCACCCGTGTCCGCACAAGTCGCGCACTACGCCGTAGCCGAACGATTCCACGTAACGCTGTATCGCGTTACCAATATCGCCTGTGGTGTTTCCCACTTTTGCCTGTTCTATTCCGAGATACAGCGACTGTTTTGTGCGTTCGAGCAGCAATCGCTTCTCTTCCGAAATATTTCCCACCGGAAACGTGTAGGCATAATCTCCGTGAAACCCGTTTTTGTAAACTCCGCAATCTATAGAGACGATGTCGCCATCTTGCAAAATTTGATTCCCCGGAATGCCGTGCACCACCACTTCATTTACCGAAACGCACAAGGTTGTAGGGAATCCGCGATACCCTTTAAACGAAGGCTCGGCGTTATGGGCTCTGATAAACTCCTCCGCAATTCTATCCAACAACATCAGAGGCACACCGGGCGCAATGCGTTTCGCCACTTCGGCTAAGGTTTTTCCAACTATCAAAGAACTCTCTCTTATCTGCTGAATCTCTTCAGCATTATATATCTTATATTTATCTTTTTTTTTCATCATTCCCTCCTCCTCATTTTCCTCCCTTTTCTCCGTCAGTTAAAACTGACGGCAATGTTTAATTCCTAATTTCTAATTCTTAATTCCCAATTCTAGTACATGCTGCTGTTTCTTCCTTTAATTCTACCTGATTTTGTTAAACCATCGTAATGTCTCATTAATAAGTGGCTTTCAATTTGTTGTAACATGTCTAATACAACACCTACCATAATTAACAATGAGGTGCCGCCGAAGAATTGGGCAAACTGTTGGTTTACGCCAAATAATCTTACAATTGCCGGCATAACAGCTACAAAGCCTAAGAAAACAGATCCGGGTAATACGATTCTTGACATAATTTCATCAATCAAATTCGCTGTTTGTCTTCCCGGTTTGGTTCCCGGAATGAAGCCGCCATTTTTCTTTAAGTCATCTGCAATTTGCTGTGGGTTAATCGTTATAGCAGTATAAAAATAGGTAAAAGCAATAATGAGGAAGAAGAAAATAAGGTTATATCCCAATCCGTTAAAATCAATAAAGCTGGTCATTATTTTGCCGGGTTGTTCGGTAAACTTCACGAAAGTTAAGGGCAAAAACATGATCGCTTGTGCAAAGATGATTGGCATTACACCGGCTGCGTTTACTTTCAAAGGCAAGAAGTTACGAACGCCGCCATATTGTTTGTTGCCTACGATTCTTTTCGCATATTGCACCGGAATACGGCGTGTGCCTTGTACTAACAATACACACATGGCAATTACCAACATCAGGATGACCATTTCGGCGATAAACACAATAGGACCGCCGCTTTCTGTTAAGCGTGCCATAAACTCGGATCTGAGGGCAAACGGGAAACGTGCAATAATACCCACCATAATGATGATGGAGATACCGTTTCCAAGTCCGTTATCTGTAATACGCTCACCTAACCACATAATAAACAGCGTTCCCGAAATAAGAAGCAGGAATGCCGTTAGCGCAAAAGCGGAAAAACCAAAGATGGAGGTTTCTATTAAAGCAGGAGAAACTGCATAAGAGAACGAAGAGGTAATGTTGGCAATGTAAGCCGGCGCTTGAATACAAACTACGATAATAGTTAAATAACGTGTAATCTGGTTAATCTTTTTCCGCCCGCTTTCTCCTTCTTTTTGAAGACGTTGGAAGTACGGAACGGCCAATGTCATCAACTGAATTACGATGGATGCGGAGATGTAAGGCATTACGCCCAACGCAAAAATAGAGGCATTAGAGAATGCACCTCCTGAAAACAAGTCTAACAAGCCCAACAAGCCTTCCTGAGCGTCTTGCGTAAATTTAGTTAAACTGCCGGGGTTAATACCCGGAAGCACGATGTGGGCGCCCAAACGATATATAAACACAATGAAAAGCGTATATAAAATTCGGTTGCGCAGATCTTCAATGCGATATATGTTTTTTAGGGTGGTAAAAAATCTTTTCATATCGTTTTTGTATATTAATTATCAATTGTTTCTTCTGAGGAGGTTTCCTCAATTGTTTCTTCGGAGGGGGGGGCCTCAATTGTTTCTTCTGCTACTAAGGGGGTCTCGTCAGATAAGGGCTCGGTTGTAGGTTCTTCAGTCGGAACTTCTTCTGCAACAGGAGTTTCTTCTACTACCGGGGTTTCTTCCTTAACCTTTACCTCAACCTCTTTCTCCTTTTCTCCCTTCTCCTTTTCTCCTTTCACCAATTCCACGCATTTACCCCCAACTTTTTCTATTGCTTCTTTCGCAGTTTTAGAAAATGCGTGAGCGGTAACGGTTAGTTTTGAAGTAACTTCGCCATTGCCTAAAATTTTAATTATATCTTTCGTAGAAATGAGTCCGTTGGCTTTCATCAATTCTAAGGTGATTTCCGATTGGTTGGTTTTATCGGCTAATTTTTGTAAGGTACTCAAATTGATGGGACTGTATTCAACGCGGTTGATGTTTTTGAAACCTCTTTTGGGTAACAATCGGTAGATGGGCATTTGACCGCCTTCGAAACCGATCTTGCGGCTGTAGCCGGCGCGAGATTGCGCTCCTTTATGGCCTTTTGTAGAGGTGCCGCCTTTGCCTGATCCTTGTCCTCTACCAATTCTTTTCGATGACTTCGTTGCGTTTTCCGCCGGTTTTAATTCATGTAATTTCATCGTCTATTATCTGTTAATCTGTTAATTTATTTTTTTGAGGGTTAATAAGATTTAAAAATTTAAAGATTTAAAGATTTAAAGTTGATATTTGCGATTTTAAATTTTTAAATTCTTAAATTTTTAAATTTCTTCCACGCTTACTAAATGTTTCACTTTATCCACAATTCCCAAAATTTGAGGAGTTGGGTTATGCTCCACTGTTTGGTGCATTTTGCGAAGACCTAAAGCTTGCATAGAGCGTTTTTGCCTTTCCGGTCTGTCGATCGTGCTTTTCACTTGCGTAATTTTAATCTTTTTCATCGCTTCTTTATTCTATTTTGATATTAATTTTTGGCTATAAAACAAAAAATAGCAGCTTTTTCGGAGAGAAATTGCAACTATTTAACCTCATTTTACACGATACAATCCACCCGCATCTATTCAACAGCATTATATACGTTCCGTGAAATCAAGCAGTTACGAGTGCGTTTGAGTAGGTTTTATCAGTCTTCTTTTTCACTTCAAAAGTGGCGGCAAATATAGAATTTATTTGGTATGAAAAGAATGGGTGAGGTTTTTTATTTTTCCGGGTGCTTTTACCACGTCCGTACATTGTCGCTAATCACTTCAATTTTCTCCCCTTGTTGTTGAATCAGCACGACGCCCATTTCATCGGCGCGCTTCCGAACGGCGTCAGAGAAACTAAAAGAAGCCAAAGCCAAATAGGTTTTATAATCTTTATGCATGGGGAAGTTGGCGCGATAAGTTTCTAATTTGCGAAACATTCTTCCCACATCATCAACCCTGGCTTTGTATTTCATTTCAATAAGCGCAATTGTGCTGCCATTAGATAAAACTAAATCGTACTGGTCATTAACCACAATCGGATGTGGTTTTAGACTTTCCTGTGCATAATCAAATTTTTCGCCTAAGAAAGTTGGATCCTTTTGAAAAGCATTGACAAAGTATTCTTCGCAAAAATCTCCATTACTTTGTGAGATGCCTCCGATTTGCTCCCGGGTTTGAGCAAACATTTTGTCTAAGCGGTCGCATTTTTCGTGAAAGATGCGCTCATTTTCTTTCATCTGCAGGGCATTTTCTTTCAGTAGCAGGGCTGTTTCGGCTTGTTTTTCTCTTATTTGCCGGTCGGTTTCTTTCATCTGCCGGTCGGTTTCTTTCATCTGCCGGTCAGTTTCTTTCATCTGCCGGGCATTTTCGGCTTGTAGTTCCGTTAAATAACGGTTTGAATCTTGGATTAATGCCCTGGTACCTTCGAAAGTAAGGGGGTAGTTTTGTTTTTGCTCTTTCATTTTTTGTAAGATTTAGTGAATAATAGATGATGTTTTTGAAACGGTGCCGATGGTTTTTCTTGCGCTAAGTATTTTAATTTGATTGATTTCGTATATTTTTAAATAGAAAATTTCCCTGCACCAAATTCGCGGCAAATATACATAATGAAATGGGGTTTGTCAAGGGGGAGTGTGTTTTTTTTTAACACACTTCAAAAACGCCATGAGCTAAGGCACACCGCGCTTACAGCGCTCTTACCCCACCAACCGCACGGAAATAGTCAAATAGGCAATAAATCGAATTTCTATTCTGCGACACACCGTACAGAGAACCCGTAGGCACGGTTGCTGTGGCTGGTAGGGTTCACGCTAGTGCTGTAGAAGTACAAGGCGTAAGCGAGGGTGCCGATAATACTACTACTCCAGTAGAGCCCGTACGTACCCACGTAGTAGATGGTACCGCTGTTGAGGTTGCGATACCCGGCAGCAGGCAAGAACAGGGTATTATCATCATTACCAAAGATACGACCATTTACGCCATTTTCGCTTATCCATTCGCTACCGGCGGCTACTAAACTTTCTAATTCTTCTACAGTAGGTACGCGCCAACCCGTTGGACAAGGGTCATTCTCTTTTTCCCAAGTATCGCCTTCGGGAATGGAATCATCCCAAGTAGTACCACCATTAGAATTTACCATTGGGTCGATAGAACTCCAACCTATTTTTCTATTCCATTGGTAAAACATACCTGCATCTCGATGAGTGGCAGCAAAAGTACCGGGCATATCCACGTTGCGCGTTGCCCATTTTACACCGTTAATCTCTACCCATTCGGACTCCGGATCTATAATAGAGGTTACTGTTACTGTGCATATTGCCGTGTGGTTGCCATCGTTTGTGGTAACAGTAATAATGGCAGCGCCCACTTTTTTAGCGATAACAGCGATAGAGGCTGTACTCCCTCCTATATTATATTCAACCATGGCTACATCCGGATTGCTGCTTACCCAATTTACATTTTTGTTGGTGGCATCGTTAGGAAGCACAGTCGCCGTTAGAATTTCCGTTGCGCCAACGGTAAGAGCAAGAACTGTTTCATTAAGCGTTACACCGGTAACAGGCACGTCTTTTTTACAGCCAATAGCTACGATGAGCAATAAGGCTGCAACTGCTGTGATTTTGAGAAAGGTTTTTTTCATTTTGTTTGTGGTTATTTTAAAATTAAGGCGAAAATAGATTTTTTATTCAAATAATTAATTTTTTTATAAAAAAACAGGCTAAATCTTTTTTTTGCAAATAAAACCTTTTCATCAAAAATTAAACTATCTTTGCCCCAATTTTTTGATACCATTTTAACCACTTAAAATCATTTATTTATGAAA
Organism: Lentimicrobiaceae bacterium; assembly: GCA_009787485.1. GTDB lineage: Bacteria > Bacteroidota > Bacteroidia > Bacteroidales > WCHB1-69 > WRNX01. Next base: position 5,934 of record WQWP01000112.1, read on the forward strand.
AAAGTACACAACTTTAATGCAGGTCCCTGCATATTGCCAAAAGAAGCCATTGATGCATCAATCGAAGCGTTAAAAGATTTTGTCGGAACCGGAATGTCTGTTATTTCAGTTTCTCATCGTACAAAAGAGTGGGAAGCCGTTATGGCTGAATGCGAAGCATTGTGGAGAGAGCTATTGAACATTCCCGAAAACTACAAAGTATTGTTCTTGGGCGGCGGCGCAAGTATGCAGTTCTGCATGGTGCCATTTAACCTGATGGAGAAAAAAGCTGCCTACTTGGAAACAGGCGTTTGGGCTAAAAAAGCGTTTAAAGAAGCCAAAGGCTTTGGAGAAGCAGTGAAAGTAGCTTCTTCCGACGACAAAATCTACTCCTACATCCCCAAAGGATACGTAATTCCTGAAGATGCCGATTATTTCCACATTACCACAAACAACACTATCTACGGAACGGAAATTAAATACGACATGGATTCTCCCGTAACTTTGATTGCCGACATGTCGTCTGATATCATGAGCCGTCCGGTGGACATTAACAAATATGGTTTGATCTACGGCGGTGCGCAAAAGAACGTAGGTCCCGCAGGCGTAACTTTCGTAATTGTTCGCGAAGACCTTCTCGGAAAAGTAACCCGCTACATTCCTACTATGCTGGATTACAGAACACACATTGGCGAAGGCTCCATGTTCAACACGCCTCCCGTATTCCCCATTTATGTTATGACACAAACCCTAAAATGGGTAAAAGAATTTGGCGGCTTGGAAGCTATGCAAAAACATAACGAGAAAAAAGCAGCTATTCTTTACAACGAAATTGACAGAAACAGCATGTTTGTGGGAACTGCCGCATTGGAAGACCGCTCGTTGATGAACGTTTGCTTTGTAATGACTGAGCCATACAAAGATAAAGAAGACGAGTTTATGAAATTTGCGAAAGAACGCGGCATGGTGGGCATCAAAGGGCACCGCTCTGTGGGCGGCTTCCGCGCCTCTATTTACAATTCTTGCCCGATAGAAAGCGTAGAAGCGTTGGTGGCTTGCATGCAAGAATTTGAAAAACTGAATAAAT
>WQWP01000113.1 GCA_009787485.1 Lentimicrobiaceae bacterium
TATGTTGAGCCGGGTGTTTGGCGATACCTCTGAACCGTGAGGAACTGCGCCAATAAAAATTGCAGTATTTCCTTACAAAACAGTAGAAAATTCTTTTCTTTAACAAAAGAAGGGTTTGTTATGCAGTTATTATATTAGTTTTGCAGTATTATTAACCTAAATTTTAAAAACATGAAAAAAACTTTTATTTTTTTACTCGGTGTAATACTGATAATGAATTATGGAAATCTTGCTGCAAAAACTTACACTAACGCTAACTTTGAAGGCGAATTATGTGAAATTACAATCTTTATGTGGAATACCGAAGGTTTTGGATGGAATAATGATAGAGGAATTGAAATTACTGTGAATAGTGTTAATTATGGTGGTATCATTAAATTACCTTATGCTTTCGACATTTATGAGGGTGAAGAAACTGTTTTAATCCCTTCCGGTGAAGTTCTTTTTTCTTGGAATGGTCATTTTGATGGTTATTTTGGTTTTAAAATCCATAATACATTAGGCGAACTTATATACACAAGTCCTGATTATATACCTGAGGGAGTATTTTTTACTTATCAAAATAAATGTATTGAATGTTTTCCCATAACTGACTTGGGGGGAGTATATATTCCTGAAGAACATCAAGTGAATCTCAGTTGGGAAGCGCCGGAAAGCGCTGATTTAACAGGTTTTGATATTTATAGGAATGATGAATTTATAGACCATCTGCCTTCTTCTTCTATTTTTTATTCTGATAATACCGCCGAATTGGAAGATGGAAGTTATACATATTGTGTTGTACCCGTTTATCCTTCTGTATGTACTTTAGAAGATGAGTGTATTACAATATCTATAAATGTGGGGATAACAAGTTATAAGGATAATATTATGATTTATCCAAATCCTGCTTATGATGTAGTCAATATTGCGGGCGCTGATATTGTTAATGTGAAAATCTTCAACAATACAGGTCAATTGCTTTTAAATCAACATAATAAAAATATTATAAATATATCTGAATTAACAAACGGTATATATATACTATCTATTGAAACATTAACGGGGAATACTATTCAAAAGAAAATCATCATTAACCAATAAAATATTAACCTAAATTTAAAACATGAAAAAACTTTTATCCCTTGTAATTTTTCTAATCCTTGGAATTACGCAGATTTACGCACAAAATTGCTATAATTGCAATCCCGCCACAAAAGCCTTTACCATAGGCAATAACACCACCGCAGGCGGTTTAGCCTCCTTTGCCGGTGGTAGCTCTTCAAGTGCTTCGGGCACTTATAGTTTTGCTTTTGGTAATAATGCCGAGGCGATAGGAAACTATGGCATCGCTCTCGGTAATAATGCGAAAATAAACAACTTTGAAAACAGTATTGCTCTCGGCAGTTTTGTTACCTCCAACGTTGCCAACAGTTTAGTATTTGGCATGGGCGCTTCCGGTTTGCCTTTAGTTAACAACAAACCCAACAGCATCATGTTTGGCGTTAACAACTTTCCTTCGTTAACCATTGTGAAGCCAACCGGCGCTGCTTTAGGTTACATTGGTATGGGCACCGATGATCCTAAAGAGATGGTGCATGTAAAAGGAGGCAAGTTGCTTTTGGAAAGTACCCCGCTCGGCGCCACCCTCTACGAAACCCAAACCCTCTCTTCCCATACTATTCAATTACCCACTTCCGCCACAGGACTGCATTTTGTGGTGATCATGCTGAAAACCGGCGCTGTGCTTACACAAAAGATGATGATACAGCGGTAAAATAAGCGTACCCCATTAACCCTCATTGCCATCAGCCCTTATTGCCGTCGGCTTCTCATTGACCATCGCCCCTCATTGCCGTCGGCTTCAGCCGACGGATAAATGGGCTAATTTTTTCCCAGCACTAGAAAAAATGATTTTGCCCGGGTGGATGTTTTGGGTCTCTTAATTTAAAAATTTAATTACTTTTGCCGTCAAAATTTCTATTAAGCTAAAAACAAGTATTTTATGAATCCATTACATATAAAAGTAGGATTAGGTAGCTGCGGAATTGCTGCCGGAGCGCAGAAAGTGTATGATGCCCTTTTAAAAATGTTAGAAACTTCTCCCAACTTATTTATTTTAGATAAAACAAACTGCATCGGGGCGTGCTATGTAGAGCCTTTGGTGCAAGTTAATGATGAGATTTACGGAACAGTTACGCCGGAAAAGATGGACAGGATTTTAGAAAGCTATCTTCAAAATAGCGGTATGTTGAAAGAGCATGTCGTGTATTCTCCACATTTTGAAGCGAAAGAGAATAGTTTCTTTATAGCACAAACCAAGTGGGCATTACGCAATTGCGGCATTATCAATCCTGAAAGAATCGAAGAATATGAAGCGCGCGGTGGTTACAGAGCTATACAGAAGGTTGCAAATTGGAGCGCTGATCAAATCATTGAGGAAATCATCCAAAGCGGTCTTCGCGGGCGCGGCGGCGGCGGTTTCCCTGCCGGCATCAAGTGGCGTTTGGCCGCCGCGCAGACCAGCACTCCCAAATATATCGTTTGCAATGCCGACGAAGGCGACCCGGGCGCATTTATGGATCGCTCCATCCTGGAAGGCGACCCACACGGCGTTATTGAAGGGATGCTCATTGCCGGAAAAGCGATCGGCGCATCACAAGGCATCATTTACTGTCGTGCAGAATACCCGCTGGCTATCAAACGTTTAAACATTGCTTTAACTCAGGCGCGAGAAAAAAACTATTTGGGTAAAAATCTCTGCGGCATTCAAGATTTCGATTTCGATATTTATGTGAAAGAGGGCGCCGGCGCGTTTGTGTGCGGCGAAGAAACCGCTTTGCTCGCCTCTATTGAGGGCAAACGCGGCATGCCCAACAAACGCCCGCCTTACCCTGCCGAAAAAGGATTGTGGGAACAGCCCACCAACATTAATAATGTGGAAACTTATGTGAACGTGCCGGCAATCATCATGCAGGGTGCGGAAAACTATGCCGCCCTCGGCACCGAAAAAGCGAAAGGCACTAAAGTGTTTGCGGTAACCGGAAAAATAGCAAAATCGGGATTGGTGGAAGTAGCAATGGGCACCCCCATCAGCAAAGTGATTTTCGATATTTGCGGCGGCGTGCCGAACAATAAAAAGATAAAAGCAGTGCAATTGGGCGGTCCATCAGGAGGCTGTATTCCTGAAAATATGTTAGATACGCTCATTGATTACGACGAAATCATAAAAACCGGCGCCATTATGGGTTCAGGCGGAATGGTGGTAATGGACGAAACTACTTGCATGGTGGATGTGGCAAAGTTCTTCCTCGCTTTCACCCAAAACGAATCGTGCGGAAAATGTACCTTTTGCCGTTTGGGAACTTTAAGAATGTTGGAAATCTTAGAACGAATTACCCAGGGTGAAGGCAAAATTGAAGATATTGACACATTAGAAAAATTGTCAAATCAAATTAAAGAGAACTCCCTGTGCGGACTTGGGCAATCAGCGCCAAATCCGGTACTCTCTACCATTCAATATTTTAGAGATGAATATGAAGCGCACATCCTTGAAAAACGCTGTCCTGCTTTGCAATGTACCGCTTTAATTCGTTATGAAATCATTCCCAAAAAATGTATCGGTTGCCGCTTATGCAAAAAAGCGTGTCCGGTAAATGCAATTGACGGGGAATTGAAGCAAGTGCACCACATCCGCCAGGAGGACTGTATTCGTTGTGGCGCTTGTTTTGAGAAGTGCAAGAGTGAGGCAGTGAGTAGGAGTTAATTAAGAATTAGGAATTAAGAATTAGGAATTAGTGATAGTATAAAAACTTTATTATCTGCGTAAATCCATTTAATCCGCGTCATCTGCGTGCAAAAAAAAATTAAACCATGAACTACAAACTCCAAGGCGCCAAGCAACACTTAATCACCATACTCCAATCAAAAGGAATTGCCGATAAAAACGTATTGGAGGCATTTGATAAAGTGAATCGCCACTTGTTTGTCGAATCTTTTATGGAAGATCAAGCCTATAAGGATATTGCGTTGAAAATTAAACACGACCAAACCATATCGCAACCGTTTACCGTAGCCTTTCAAAGCCAATTATTGCAAATACAAAAAGGCGATAAAGTATTGGAAATTGGTACAGGCTCCGGATTTCAAGCGGCAATTTTAAGCGCGATGGGCGCCAAAGTTTATACCATAGAGCGACAGGAAGGGCTTTTTAGAGATACCCAAAAATTGCTTGAAGAAATTGACCATAAAATATTTACATTTTTCGGAGATGGTTTTAACGGCATTCCGCAATATGCACCTTACGATAAAATTATTGTTACTTGCGGCGCGCCCAATATTCCATTATCATTAATTAATCAGTTAAAAATAAATGGATTAATGGTAATTCCGGTAGGCGAAGACACGCAGAAAATGATTCGTATTACAAAAACAAGCGAAAATGATTTCATGGAAGAAGAATTTGGGAATTTTATTTTTGTACCGATGTTAAAAAATACAAAAACGATAAACTAAAATCCTTTTCTACCATTTTCCCGTTTTTTTGTACATTTTCACAAAAAATACGCACCATTTTATTCTTTTTTGAAGCTTTTATTTATTTGATTATCAATAAAATAAACTTATTTTTTGAACGTTTGCAATTGAATATTGAATATTGAATATTGAATATTGAATTTTAAATTTTAAATTTTAAATTTTAAATCTTTAAATTATAACTTATGCTCGTAAAAACCTACAGTTGTGCCCTTATGGGCGTTGCCGCAATCCCCATCAGTATCGAAGTCAGTATTGAGCTTGGGGTAAATTTCTTGTTAGTCGGGTTGCCCGACAGCGCCGTGAAGGAAAGCCAGCAACGCATTGATACTGCGTTACATTGTCATGGATACAAAATTCCCAGTAAAAGAATTGTGATTAATATGGCGCCTGCCGACATTAAAAAAGAAGGCTCTGCTTACGACTTAACGCTTGCCGTGGGTATCCTCATTGCTTCGGGGCAAATACAAGGCGCTGAGAAAGTGGAAGATTACTACATCATGGGCGAATTGTCTTTGGATGGGACCCTGCAACCCATTCGCGGCGCGCTGCCCGTTGCCATTGAAGCACGCAAGCGCGGCAAAAAAGGAATCATCTTGCCCATTCAAAATGCTCGCGAAGCCGCCATTGTGAGTGATATTGAAGTGCTTGGCGTTGAAAACATCAAACAAGTCATTGATTTTTTTAATAAAGATACGCCTATTACATCTGTTAAAGTAAACACACGTGAAGAATTTCAGCGCAGTTTAAATGAGTATGAGTTTGATTTTTCGGATGTTAAGGGGCAAGAGAATATCAAGCGTGCGTTGGAAATTGCGGCGGCGGGCGGACATAACGTTATTCTCATCGGCTCGCCCGGGTCCGGTAAAACCATGTTAGCCAAGCGCTTGCCTTCTATCTTACCGCCGTTAACATTAAACGAAGCATTGGAAACCACTAAGATTCACTCCGTTGCCGGAAAGATGAGCCGGTATGCCTCGTTGATTTCAGTGCGCCCGTTTCGCTCGCCGCACCACACCATTTCCGATGTGGCATTGGTAGGAGGAGGAGCTCATCCGCAGCCTGGCGAAATCTCCTTAGCGCACAACGGCGTTCTTTTTTTAGATGAACTTCCCGAATTTAAAAGAACAGTGCTGGAAGTGATGCGCCAGCCGTTGGAAGACAGATATGTTACCATTTCACGCTCAAAATATACAGTAGAATTTCCCGCTTCATTCATGTTTGTGGCGGCAATGAATCCCTGTCCTTGCGGCAATTACAATAATCCGAAAACGCCCTGCACTTGCGGACAAGGCATCGTGCAGCGCTACCTGAACAAGGTATCCGGTCCGTTAATGGATAGAATTGATATTCATGTAGAAGTAGTTCCCGTATCGCATGAGGAGTTGACCTCTACCAAGCCGGTGGAGCCCAGCGCCAACATTCGCGAACGTGTGATATTGGCGCGCACCTTACAGCGCAAACGTTTTGAACATCTTCAAAATGTGTTTTGCAATGCACAAATGAGCAGCAAAATGGTGCGAACGTACTGTCAAATTACCAAAGAAGGCGAAGAACGCTTAAAATTAGCGATGGAAAAATTAGGACTTTCCGCCCGCGCCTACGACCGTATCTTAAAAGTAGCCAGAACGATAGCAGATTTAGACAACTCCATGAATATTGAAATAGAACACTTATCGGAGGCTATTAATTTTAGGAGTTTGGATAGGGATAGTTGGGGGAAGTATCAATGTTAATCCACCCCTCCTCCATCAAAAAACCGTTACTAAAAAACCTCCAAATGGGCATCGTTAATCACCATAGTGTCGCCAACTTGCTTAATGACAGCAATACCGTGTTCAATAGAATTTGCTTCGGTGTTTGCCTCGAAATGAAGCCCTGCCATGCCAAGATATAGATTGTAGTGGGCATATTGGGGGTATAATTGTTTAAAAACGGGCGCCTTCTTCAATAGCTGTTCAACATCTTTTTCGCGCACTTTGTATTTTATTTCAATGATTACCACCGAAGTGCAATTATACAACACCAGGTCGTACTCACCCTGAAGGTGAAGCCTTCCACTCTTTCTTTTAAGATTACGATCAATTTCGTCATATTTTTGTCCTGCAAACTGCATAGTGTTAGTGAAACTGTTCGCAAAATAAGATTCTGCTATTTCGCCATTCGATTTTCCAATCCCGCCAATTTCTTGCTGCATGGCTTTAATGGAATCATAAATCTTTTGATTTTCAATAGTTTGTTTTTCCCATTTTTTATTAAAGTCTTCATGCTCTTTATCACTTTTAGCGAGTTTGGCATAAAACTTCTTGTCATCTTTTTCACTGTTGGCGACCATTGCCTTAACAGATTTTGTCATTTCCTGAATGCTTGCCCAGGCGCTTTCAAAGGTGGCTTTTGGGGGGTAGGTTTCATTTCTCATAGCTCGATATTTTATGTTCTTATTTCACGCCGCGAA
>WQWP01000114.1 GCA_009787485.1 Lentimicrobiaceae bacterium
CTTCTAAGTTTGTAATTGAGTTTATCAAACGTAGTGTGAACAAAAGCGGGATAAATAATTGTCAAAGAACGCGTTAATCAATGCGTATGCGATCTGTTAATTCGTTTAATTCTATCATTTTAGGAATCAGATCTTCTTCATATTCTTGCAGTCTTTCATTGCATTCAATGTTTTTTACTACCACATCTATCAATAGTTTTGATAAAATATCTTGATGGTCTTTAAAAGCCCATTGTTTTGCAAAGTTGAAAAAACCGTCATTGATTATTTTTTCGGCTTCTCTATAGTAGCGTTCCCATTCTTTCAAAATCGTCATCTCTATGATACGCTGCGCAATTGTAATTTTAATGGTTATTTTTCCGTCATCCATTGCGTTCTATTTAAAAGCTCAATACAGTGGTCTATATCCCGCACCAACTTCTCAATTTTTTTTTCAGTTTGTTTCTTATCTTCCTTGTATAATGTTGTTTTAGTTATGGTTAATATTTTGTTTTTTTCGCTTAGCCGCGTTACTTCGTTTTCTAATTGCGTAATCTTTTCCAAAGCAGCGTTCAAATTGACTTTCAACGTTTTGTTTTCTTCCGCTCTTTCCTCCGCAACTTGCTTAATTTTAATAAGTTTGCTTTCTATTTGATGATACAATGTTAAAAATGAAGCCATCGCTAACTAATCAGCGGCGAAAATAGAAAATATTTTGTCTTGAACTAGGATTTATAGGATTTTTAAGATTAATAAGATTTTTCAGCATACTTACATAATTGTAAGATTTTTTTGTTTATTTGCTTATTGATTAAGCAAAAGAAAATTGGCAGTTTTATTTACTAACTAAAATTTAGTTTGTTATGAAAAAAGTATTATTTTTAATTATGACAGTGGCGCTGTGCACCGCTTTACAGGCACAGCCCACATACCATCCTGAGTGGGTTGGATACACTCAATATGTTCTACCCACTAACTCTAACGCACGTAACACGATCTCTTTCAGACCAAATTCTCAAGACGCTGCAGTTGTTTGGACTACAGCAACTAATTCAAGCCCAACTCGTGGAACAGGCATAAATTATTACGACATTGCCAATAGAATTTGGGGCGATGTGATGTTTGCTGACGTAAGAATTGAAACAGAACGTACAGGATGGGGCACACACGGATTTACCAGCCAAGGAGAAATCGTAGTCTCACATAATAGTAACGCGGACACTACCGGCGGTCTTGTTGTTTGTACAAGAGATAATTGGGGAACCGGCAACTGGAACGAATATGTGCTAAAATGTACTCCTTATATCATGTCCACAGATTTGGGAGGGCATAATACTTATGAAACCACATGCCTTATTTGGCCTACCATGGTAACCAATGGAGATATTGTTCACTTGGTTGCCGTAACAGCGCAATGGCCTTTGGAGCGTGATTGCGACCCGTATCCTCACGGATATTTTGTTGACGGCAAAAACTATCCCACCGTCCCCTTATACTATCGTTCTTCCGATGGCGGAAAAACTTGGGATATTAAAGAAGTTAACTTTCTCGACAATGGTGGAATGACAGAGTTTGAACTTAGTCAAATTTCAAGCGATTCTTACGTTTTAGCAGTAAGAGATAACCATGTTGTGCTTCTTTATGAAAGCCGGGGCGGCTTCATTAACTATATGGAGTCATTAGACAATGGCGAAACCTGGAACAAGGTAACGGTATATGAATGTGAAGATTTTTTCACTAATTCTCCCGCAGCAGATCTGCCATACCGTTTAATGCCCAGCACCAGCGCTATTTACATTGATGAAAATCATAAAGTGCACGTAGCTTTCGGAACGAATATCACTTATAAACCGAAAGACGACTGTAGTACTGTCATTCTGTCTGATGTTCCGAGCGGTATTGTGTATTGGAATAGCGATCATGAGCCCATTAAGTGGGAAGATCTTGCTGCCGTTGATTTGGATGATAACCCCTTTGGTACACAACACAAGTGGTATAGCTATCCTTATTACATAGACCTTCCTTCCGTACTTGGATTTGAAAGGCACAACGCATTCTATGATTGGGATGTAAAACGCCCGGCATATAGCTATGGGAATCAATTTCGCGGCAAAGGATGGATGATTTACCCAAGAATTATCGCCCAAAATGGAAGAGTGTATATTTCTTATCAGGCTCCTTTAGAATGGCCTGTAACATCTACAGATCAAGAGCTTTATTTTAGAGGAATATTTGTAACTGTTTCCGAAGATGGCGGTGCAACATGGGAGGTGCAAAACAACACCAGTTGGGTGTCTTACCATCCGGAATTATACAATATTGATTGGTGCGACTACCCAGGTCCTATAAACATTGATGCTACTCCCGACCAGCTAAGAGCTTGGGCTCAAACGATCACTCATATAACGACGACTGAATGTGCTTATCCTACAATGAGTACGAATACCAAAGATTGGTTTCTTCTTTTGCAATGGTACAGTCAAGAGTCTCCTCATCTTGATTATCCTCATTTCTCAGAAAACGCAGTACTTGTATATACTTTCCATCAATTTTTATGGAGGCTCCCGCAGGATAATAATATTCAATACATACGGAGACCCCACTGGACGGACTGTCTAACGGTTAAAAACATCCAACCTGCTATTAATGTAAAAATCTACCCGAATCCTGCCATAAACGAAAAAGTTTACGTAGAAGTAGATACTGACATTCCTTACACTTTAACCGTAACCAACATTATGGGGCAAGTGCTACATACTATAAACAGAGCTCAAAATACAGTAGCGTTCGATGTTTCTAATTTTGCTCCGGGTATTTATATTGTAAATGTGAGGACAGATAGGGCTGTTGCTTCGCAGAAATTGATTTTGAGGTAATCTCTGTGAACTTCACAGAGAATTTCTATTTTTGCCGAAAATTTACAGATATTTTTATGAAACATTTTGACCTTATCGTAATCGGAAGCGGCCCAGGCGGTTACGTTGCCGCCATCCGTGCCAGCCAATTAGGAATGCAAGTTGCTGTAGTAGAGCGCGCAGAGTTGGGAGGCATTTGCCTCAATTGGGGCTGTATTCCCACCAAAGCATTACTTAAATCGGCGCAAGTTTATAATTATGCGCAACATGCCTTAGATTATGGCATTAAAATTGACGGAGCGATTGCACCGGATTTTGAAGCGGTAATTAAAAGAAGTCGCGGCGTTTCCGAAATGATGAGTAAAGGCGTGCAGTTTCTCTTAAAAAAGAACAATGTTACAGTAATTGAAGGGTTTGGAAAAATTGAAAAGGAGAAAACGGTGATTGTGGCGGCGCAGGTGGAACCTGCGCCGAACGAGGGCGATACATCGAACATTGAACGTTACACCGCCAACCACATTATCCTGGCTACCGGCGCGCGCTCCCGTCAATTGCCGCATATTCAGCAAGATGGTAAAAAAGTAATCGGCTATCGCGAGGCATTGACTTTGCCGCAACTGCCAAAATCAATGGTAGTGATGGGCTCCGGCGCCATAGGCAGCGAGTTTGCGTATTTTTATGCAAGCATGGGCGCGCAAGTTACCATTGTGGAGTATTTGCCCAGATTGGTACCTGTTGAAGATGAGGAGATTTCGAACCACTTGGGGCGCGCATTCCGCAAAAAGGGAATTAAAGTTATTACTTCAGCCTCCGTAGAAAATGTGGATAGTTCCGGAGAATTGTGCAAAGTAACCATCAAAGACTCCAAAGAGAAAATTACCGAAGTAGAGTGCGAAATAGTGCTCTCAGCAGTAGGCGTAACCACCAATATTGAAGGCATTGGATTGGAAGAATATGGCGTAAAAGTAGAAAAAAGCAAAGTAGTGGTTGATGATTTTTACCGCACCAACTGTGAAGGCATTTACGCCATTGGCGATATTGTGCACGGTCCTGCCTTGGCGCACGTTGCCTCTCACGAAGCGTTGGTCTGCGTTGAAAAGATAGCCGGCTTGGAGGCGCATCCCATCAATTACAACCTCATTCCGGGATGTACCTATACTTCTCCCGAAATTGCTTCCGCAGGAATAACCGAACAAGCTTGTACTGAGCAGGGTAGGGAGGTTTTAATCGGAAAATTCCCTTTTACCGCCTCCGGAAAAGCCACCGCTTCGGGAAACAGAGACGGCATGGTAAAAGTAATCTTCGACAAAAACACCAACGAATGGATCGGCTGCCACCTCATTGGCGAAAACGTTACGGAAATGATTTCCGGCGCGGTGGTCGCCATGAATAAAAAAACTACCGGTAAAGATATTCTGCACTCAGTACACCCGCATCCCACGCTGTCGGAAGCAATTATGGAGGCCACAGCAGCAGCTTACGGAGAAGTGATCCATCTGTAAAATAACCTGCATGAACCGGGCGCTATTCTTTTCACGTTGCTACTTTATTTTACTTGTTATTGCCGTTATAACCATTCCTTTTACAAAGTTGTTCTACTTTATTATAACACCATTATTGTTAATATTGTGGATTATCGAAGGAGAATGGAAAAGTAAATGGAATCGTTTAAAAGAATCTCACACAGTAGTCATTACCGGAATTTTAGCACTATTTTGGTTGATGAATCTCATTGGACTTTTTTATGCTAACGATTTGACAAAAGGGCTCATGAGAACGTATGATAAATTGCCTTTTTTGGTATATCCGTTAGTTTTTTTTACATTAAACAAAGAGTATTTCACGCTAAAAAAACTGCACACTTTATTCAAATGGTTTCTTTTTGCTACAGTAGTAATGCTCATGATGAACTGGGGAAATGCCTTCATACGGTATTTTACAACAGGCGAAGCACGTCATTTTTATTATAATGATTTTTCTCAATATTCCTGCCATACATCATACGCTTCTTTATTAGTTTGCATAGCATTTATAATTGCATTTTATTTTCTCAATGCTTCAAATGGCAAATCTCATATCTCTTGTCCGTCGGTTGAAACCGACGGCAGTGAAACCCCCTCATGCCTCCCCCCTCATACCTCACATCCCATACCCCTCACCATTCTCCTCTCTTTCTACGCCATTTCCATTTATTTTCTTCAATCAAGAACCGGAATTTTAGCTTTTATTGTTGTATCTATTTTTTCACTCTTTTATTATTTCCATACTCGTAAAAAAACATTTTGGTATGGAATTGTAGGAACGCTCATAGTATTACTGTTTACCTTTACCATTATTAAATTGTTTCCGGGTAGGGTAGGGCATCATATAACAAACATAGAGCAACAGGAAGACAAAAATGTATTAGGATTAAGAAGCGAAATCTGGAGCATAACTTATCAATTAGCTATGAAAAACAAAATGCTGGGTATTGGAACCGGATACCATGCAGAAAGCTATTTGACAGATGCAGAGTTGGAAATTTTTGACAAAAATCGCCTTTTCATTAATGCACATAATCAATTTTTGCAAACTTTTTTAGATCATGGTATTTTTGCTCTTTTGTTGCTCGTTTTCTTCATCATTAATTCGTTTTATTTTGCGATAAAAACGAGAAATTATCTTTTATTTATGTTGATGATCAGTATTTTCATTAATATACTTTTTGAATCTATGCTGGAACGAGGGCATGGGATTTTTGCATTCAGTTTGTTTTATTGTTTATTTATTGCAAAAAATAATATTTTCGCGACCGCTATACAAAACAGTAGAGACATTGCGCGCAATGTCTCTACAACATCAATTAAAAAAAAATAAACCACAATATGAATAATCCATTATTTGTTTCAGGTTCGCCGCATGTACATGCCAACGAATCGGTAAAGAAAATAATGTGGGCGGTAGTTATTGCATTGTCGCCGGCATTGTTTGTTTCTATTTATTACTTTGGGTTACCGGCTATTATAGTAACCGCGGTATCCATTCTCAGTTGCATGCTTTTTGAATATCTCATTCAAAAATATCTGCTAAAAGGAAAAAACACGTTGGGCAATGGCTCGGCAGTGATCACCGGATTGCTATTAGCTTTTAACCTTCCTTCCAACCTGCCTTTGCCATGGGTAATTGTAGGCGCTTTTGTTGCCATTGGCATCGGTAAAATGGCGTTCGGCGGATTGGGCAGAAACCCGTTCAACCCTGCATTAGTGGGACGTGTATTTTTGCTCATTTCCCGTCCGGTAGAAATGACCAGTTGGCCTGTGCCCAAATCGATATGGTCGTTTGGAGTAGATGCCGTTACCGGTCCTACGCCCTTAGGCGTAATGAAAATGTTAGCTATGGAAGACTCTGTTTCACAATATGGCGATTATGTAGATCCGCTTACTTTTCAGGAGATGCCTAATTATGCGCAAATGCTTTTTGGGCAAATGGGCGGCTCATTCGGCGAAATTTCGGTGATTGCATTATTAGTGGGCGCCATATTTTTGCTTTTTAGAAAAGTGATTACATGGCACATTCCGGTTTCCTTTATTTTATCGTCGTTCCTGCTTGCCGGCGCGTTATATTTGCACAATCCGGCTTGTTACGCCAACCCGTTTTTCCACATGGTAACCGGCGGGCTCATCTTAGGCGCTTTCTTTATGGCCACCGATATGGTAACCTCACCTTCCTCGCCATGGGGCATGATTATATTCGGTACCGGTTGTGGCATTTTAACCATCATCATCCGTGTGTTCGGAGCTTACCCCGAGGGCGTTTCGTTCGCCATTTTGTTGATGAATGCGATGACGCCGATGATTAATAAGGCGTTTAAGCCGAAACGGTTTGGGGAAAAGGTGAAGAATTAGGAATTACGAATTAGTAGTGTTGCGTTTAATCTAATTGAATAACAATAACATACAATCACGTTCTTTGACATTTTGGTAGCCAGATTTATTAAGCAGTTGATTTATAGGCGTTTTATCCAGTAGAGAGGTCTCTGAAATCTGTAA
>WQWP01000115.1 GCA_009787485.1 Lentimicrobiaceae bacterium
AAAAAATCCCCTTCAAATTTTAAAGGGGTGTCTCGCGAAGCGAGACGGGGTAGTTTATATAAAAATTTAAAAACATGAACAGCATAGAAACAAAAAACTTAGACTTCTACTACGGCGACTTCCAAGCCTTAAAAAGCATAACCATGGAGATCCCCGAAAAAGCCGTTACCGCCTTCATCGGTCCTTCCGGTTGCGGAAAATCCACCTACTTGCGCTTGTTTAACCGTATGAACGATTTGATTTTGGATACCAAAATGACCGGAACAATTCATATTGACGGCGAGAATATTTATGCTAAACACGTATTAGTAGATGAACTTCGCAAAAAAGTGGGTATGGTATTCCAAAAACCGAATCCCTTTCCCAAGACAATTTTCGACAACATTGCCTACGGCTTGCGTGTGAACGGAGAAAACAACAAGACCTTCATCGAAAACAGAGTAGAAGAATCTTTAAAAGGCGCCGCTTTATGGGAAGAAGTGAAAGATAAACTGAAAAAATCTGCTTTCGAGCTTTCCGGCGGTCAACAACAACGCTTGTGCATTGCCCGTTGCTTAGCCATAAAACCTTCCATCATTTTAATGGACGAGCCGGCATCGGCATTAGACCCCATCTCAACCTCAAAAATAGAAGAACTTATCCATCAACTAAAAAAAGATTACACCATCGTAATTGTTACCCATAACATGCAGCAAGCCGCCCGCGTCAGCGACAGAACAGCCTTCTTCTACTTAGGAGAACTCATTGAATACGACGACACTAAAACAATCTTCATGAACCCTTCCGTAGAAGCAACGCAAAATTACATCACCGGAAGATTCGGATAGAAATTGAGAATTGAGAATTAGGAATTAAGAATTAAGAAATCATTGAATATTAACCACTAATCACTAATCACTAACCACTAATCACTAACCACTAACCACTAATCACTAATCACTAAAATTATGTTACAAATCGACATCGAATTACAAAAATTAAAAAACTCACTCCAAGAGATGTGGGTATTAGTAGAAAAACAGTACAAAAAATCGGGTAGAGCCTTACTCCATTTTGATAAAGCTATAGCACGCGAAGTGATTAGCCGCGAAAAAATGGTCAACGCCTTAGAGTTAAAAATTGATTCCGAATGTGAAGCATTCATTGCCACGTACAATCCGGTGGCAATAGATTTACGGTTAGCATTATCGGTTTTAAAAATCAACAACAATCTGGAACGCATCGGCGATTTTGCCGAGGGCATTGCTCTATTTGTATTGAAAAACATGAGCGAAGACTTGCCGCAACCCTTCAAATCGAATCTGCACATTGAAGAGATGTTTAACGAAGTATTAACGATGTTCACCTTGGCAAGAGAAGCGTTTATCGAAGAAAACACGGAAAAAGCAGAGCAAGTTTTCGGCATTGATAACCTGATAGATGAAATCAACGTGAATGCGGTTAAAGTGCTTTCTGACGAGATGCTTGCCAACCCCGCAAAAGCCGAAGAACTGATGTTTTTACACGCTGTGATTCGTAGATTAGAGCGCATCGGCGACCGTTGCAATAACATTGCCGAAGAGATTGTTTTTTATTTGGATGCGAAGGTGTTGAAACATCATTCCAAACATAAATAAAAAAATATATTTTCGCGCCCCAAAAAACCAGTATTAATTTAAAAAAGAAAGAGGTATTTTTTATGATCGTTGTAACCGTTAAAGAAGGCGAAACTATTGACAGAGCCTTAAAGAAATTAAAGAGAAAATTTGAGAAAACCGGTGTAGTGCGCGAGTTGCGCGTGCGCCAAAAGTTTAGCAAACCTTCTGTCATTAGAAGAGATCAAAAATTGAAAGCTATTTATGTTCAACAAATGCTTTCAAAAGCTGCCGAAGAGTAACAGGACGACATGAAATTGACGAAAAAAGAGGCTTACTTGAGCCTCTTTTTTGTTCTACAATAGTTTGGCGGCGGTTCAACCACCGCCAAACTATTAATTAACATACCCCCACTTCCAAACCTCAAACCCATCCAACCCAGCCGGCAACGTCTCCAACCATCCAAATTGATAAATAGGAAATATGCCCAACATGGCGCCTTCTACATCGCCGTGCACAAGCGAAACAAAGGCAGGTATTGCCCTCCGGATGCGATAGCCTGTATTTGTTTTATGTTTAGAATTTTCCACAAAATTGGCTTGCAATCTTGTTGAAGCCTGAGGCGTACATTTTAAATAATAATTATACGCATTAGTTTGGCTCATTGTGGTGCTAAAACCCACATTCGGCGCTACCGAGCCAAGGGGCAATAACGCATGGTCTTTATTAGGGTTAACGATAAATATTTCACGAACATCTTCCGAAATAGTGATACCTGTAAATAGCTCCAAGTATTTTTTTTCTAATTCATCTAATTGATTTACAAGATATTCAAAAGCATCTTTTTCGAGGGTGGTTTCTTGTGAAAAAGAGAGGATTGCATATCGGTCATCTCGTATTTGCTCAATAAAATCAACTGCTGTCTGTGCTTGTTGCGCTAATGTTTTTGTAGTGGTTTTAGTTTGCGTTACAGGAACTTGAGTAACCACACCGTCAATAATTTTGGTTTCCGTATAAGTCTCTTGAGTTTGCTGCATAATTACATCTGCATAATTTTTAAAGAAATCGGGCAAAAGATCTGCATTATTCGGCTCTAATGTTGAAAAAGTATGAAAACCGGCAGTTGCATTATTGGTATGCACGGAGTGTAAAAAATTATTCTTCATTTGAGCCGAAGAAAGTTCTACCACAAATTGTAATTTTTCATCCGGAACAGAAAAAGGAATTACAGTTATGTTTTTTAATTGGAAAGAAGTGGTATTTTCTTTGCAATAATTGGTAATGCCTAACATTTTTTCTGCAAAATCGGCATATAATCCTTTAATATTAGAAGTTTTTGTAACGATAACCTCTACTTTAAACGCTGTTTTGGGCAAAGTGTAAAAAAAGGTAGGATTTGTGATAGTTGTTTCCGAAGTTACCGGCAGTTTATAAACTGCTTTTTGAGGATAAACTTGTTGAAAAACGAACAAACAGAGAGAGGCGATGAGCAACTTTTTTATCATAAGAAAAAATTTAAAATTTGCTGCAAAGATAATATTTTTAATAAAAAAACACTTTACCTCTTGACAAACGGATTTTCATATTGTATCTTTGCGCACTGAAAAACTAATACTAAAACTATGACAAAAGAAACTAACATCAAGCTCTTTGAAGAAAAGAAAGTCCGCACTATTTGGGACGAACAAGTTGAAAAATGGTGGTTTTCAGTGGTGGATATATGCTCCGTTTTAACTGACTGCGATTATCAAACAGCAAGAAAATATTGGAAAGTATTGAAAGGTAGATTAGCAATAGAAGGCAGTGAACTGGTAACAAATTGTTACCAGTTGAAGATGCCTGCTCCTGATGGAAAAATGCGTTTAACAGATGTAGCTGATATAGAACAAGTTTTGCGATTTATTCAATCCATTCCAAGCAAAAAAGCCGAACCATTTAAGATGTGGTTGGCACAAGTGGGTAGAGAAAGAATAGATGAAACTATTGATCCCGAAATCTCTATCGAACGCGCTATTGTGAACTACAGACAATTAGGGTATTCTGAAAATTGGATAAATCAGCGAATAAAATCAATTGAAGTTCGAAAAGCATTAACCGATGAATGGGATAAAGCTGGTGTAAAGCAGGGAGAAGAATATGCTTTTTTAACGGACTTAATAACTAAAACATGGAGCGGAATGACGACCAAGCAATACAAGCAGCATAAAAGTCTAAAAAAAGAAAATCTACGCGATAATATGACTAATCTAGAGTTAATTATAAACATGCTGGCAGAAGCAACAACTACAGAACTTTCGACAAAAAATAGTCCACAAACTTTGCGAGAAAGCGCTGTAGTTGCCCATAAGGGGGCAAATGTGGCAAAAAATACGCGATTGGAAATCGAACAACAAGGAGGACAGGTTATTAGTTCGAAAAACGCAAAACAGCTTGAAATGCGAAAAGAAACACGGCAACTGACACTTAAAAAAAACTCAACCCTTTTATTCTCCATTTTGTGCACCGCATTCTTTTTTGCATGCATTTTTTGCAATCCTGCAAACGCACAAAACAACCACAATTATCATTACGAAGTCATCAAAATGGATTCCACATTCGATTCGAACGCCGATTTGACTTTAGAAACCTACATGTACTATTTAAAACAAGAAAAAGACAAGAAAATGAGCCAAGTTATTGGCACTTCAAAAGAAGTTTTAGTTTCATTTTCTCCCCTAAGTCCTTTGTCTAATTTGTTGGTAGATATGCTTTTTGAATGGGGAAATAATTACTTACTGCAAAAAAAATCAGCAAAAGCAGATTTGGCTTTACTGAACTTCGGAGGTATTAGAGCGGCATTACCTCAAGGCAACATCACGGTGGGCGATATTTTCCAAATCTCCCCTTTCGATAATACCGTAGCATTTGTTTTTGTAAAAGGGAGCGAACTCAGGAAGATGTTTGAAGGTTTCTCGGAAAAAAGAAACGCCCCCATGGCAAATGTACAAACTATTTACCAAAACGGGTGGTTACTATCTTATACCATCGGAGGTGTTCCGGTAGAAAATGATAGAATTTATACCATCGTTACCATCAACTTTTTAGCATTAGGCGGGGATGACTTTTTGCGCCAGATTACTCCGGAATCCATCCTTTATATAGATATGCCGGTTCGGAATGTTTTTATTGAGGGAATACGAAAAAAAACAGTGCAGGATATTAAAATTGAAGGGGTGGTGGATGATCGGGTAATTATAAGACCGACACCGTAAGTAGTTAGTGGATTTAAGATTTAAAGATTTAAAGATTTAAGGGTGGTCTTAATAATTTTAAATTTTAAATTTTAAATTTTTAAATTATAGCTTCCACCGGCAGCGGCATATCAATCTCCTCATGCCAGGGCAGCCCATATTTTCCAATCTCCGCCATAAACGGATCAGGATCAAATTCTTCTACATTAAACACTCCTACCCCACTCCATTTTCCGGTAAGTATCATTTTGGCGCCCAGCATGGCAGGCACTCCGGTGGTGTATGAAATGGCTTGTGCGCCGGTTTCTTTATATGCCTCGGCATGGTCGCAGTTATTCCAAATGTAATAAGTACGCTCTTTGCCGTCTTTAATTCCGCGAATTTGGCAACCGATGGAGGTTTCTCCTTTATAACCTTCTGCTAATGAGGCAGGCTCCGGAAGCACGGCTTTCAAAAACTGCAACGGTACAATCTCTCTACCTTCGTACATTACGGGTTTAATGCTGGTCATGCCCACTTCTTGCAACACATTCAGCACGTTAATATATTTAGGCCCGAAAGTCATCCAAAAACGGGCGCGTTTCAATGTGGGGAAATTTTTCGTTAAAGATTCTAATTCTTCATGAAACAGTAAATAGGATTCTTTTTCACCGATGTTGGGATAATGAATCGGTTGGTGAATAGACATGGCGGGAACTTCGTGCCACGCGCCGTTTTCCCAATACTTTCCGGGTTGCGTAATTTCGCGGATGTTGATTTCGGGATTAAAATTAGTGGCAAACGCTTTGCCGTGGTCGCCGGCGTTGCAGTCCACAATATCCAAATAATGAATCTCATCGAAATGATGTTTGGCGGCGTATGCGGTATAAATTCCCGTAACGCCGGGGTCGAAGCCGCAGCCCAGCAGCGCCATGATGCCGGCTTCTTTAAACCTTTCGTGGTAAGCCCATTGCCATTTGTATTCAAACTTGGCTTCATCAATCGGCTCATAGTTAGCGGTATCCATGTAGTGGGTTTTGGTTGCCAAGCAAGCATCCATGATGGGCAGGTCTTGATAAGGCAGCGCCACATTGATTACCAAATCGGGTTTGTAGCTTTCAATCAGAGCGATCAATTCGGGAACGTTATCTGCATCTATTTGAGCGGTTTCTATACGATTTCCGCCGATCGCTGCTGCGATTTTATCACATTTCGATTTAGTTCTGCTTGCCAGCATGATGTGGGTAAAAACTTCGGGAGCAGCTGCACATTTGTGGGCTACGACTGCGCCTACGCCGCCGGCGCCGATGATTAAAACTTTTGACATATTTTCTTTTTTAGTGGTTTATAATTAACAAAATTTAATATATAGCTGTTTTTTTTACTATATTATTTAGCTTATCCATAAATTTACGGTTACGCTTGGTCGTAATAACGTTGTAACGCGACTGCATGGCAAGAAGCGGCTCTGCCGGCAAATCTAATATAGCCTCTATCAACAATGCAAATTCAGTATTTACGGGACGCTTTGCATTCAGTACTTCGTTCAATAATGTGTATGCAACTCCCATCATTTCTGCAAGTTTTTTTTGCGATATGCCGCGATATTCAATTTCATCTTTCAAAACCTCGCCCGGATGCGTTGGGATGTACGGATCAAGATTGTTTGCCATCATATTAGGGGCTATTTTATTCATAAATATTCTATTTAAAATAAGCAACCATATCTTTTTGTTTGAGGCTACAAAGATAATATTATTTCTTTATTATTCACAAAAAAGTGAATTTTTTGTCTAAGTGGTAAAGATAATATTTTTTTACGGACTTATAACATTTGCACTTATCGTAAGCACAGCTTGAGCAGGATAGGTATTTGCAGTAATTACTAAATAGTTAATCACTTCACCACTTTTCTCATTTGTATCAAGCAAGCCTATTATGCCGTAACAGATTAATCATGATGCTGAATAATACTATCAATTTCCGATTTTTGATACTCTTTTATGTATTGGTTATATTCATTATCTGATTGAAAACTAATTGTATTTGATGAGGAACATCCCAAAAAAAATACT
>WQWP01000116.1 GCA_009787485.1 Lentimicrobiaceae bacterium
CAGATTTATATGCATGATGTAACCGTTTCCGGAACAGAGATTATCATTATGCTTCCGGTGGAAACAGAAGGCGAGCCCATGATTGACCATGTTGTATTAGCCGACCACCGCGCCGATTTTGTCATAGATGAACAACCGGATGAGGCAAATGATTTTACCGGAACCGTAACGGTTACTGCCGAAGATGCAACAGAAGAAATATATGAGATAATTTTTGAAAGAACATTATCGGGAAGTACATTATTGACAGGTATTTATGTTAATGGCACGTTGCTCGAGGGTTTTGACCCGGAGGTTACTACTTATACGATGATGTTGCCGTTCGATAATACGCAAATACCTGTAGTTACCGCTACTGTTCATTGGCAAAACACGGATTTTCAAATTACGCAGGCTACTAATATCCCCGGACAAGCTACCGTTGAAGTAACCTCTGAAAATGGACAACATACTCAAATCTATACGATTAACTTCCAACGTAAAGGAACTCCCTACTTAGTTTCTCTCTCTTATAATCTTGACGGCACAAGCTATCCGATTCCGGGCTTTGATCCTGAAATCTTGAATTATGATAATGTACTTTTGCCCATAGCTACTACATCAACTCCCGAATTGGAATATGTACTTGAAGATAACAGATGTACTGTAGTGCCCGACTACCAAACTACGCCCAACGGCACCTCTCAATTGGAAATAACTACATGGAACGGCGATGCTTCTTTAACCTACACCGTAACCTTTGTTGTTGAACTTTGCACAACCCCCACTTTATCCGATTTACAGGTGGATGGCGTAACGATTCCGGGTTTCAGTCCTAATATTTTGAACTATAGCGTATATCTTCCTTTTGGAACAGAAGAATTGCCTGTGGTTACCGGCGAAATTACTTGTCTTGACGGAGAACTGGAAATCACACAAATTACAGAGTATCCGGGAGTAGTTTATATTAAAGTAACTGCCGGTAATGGCGATACTCAAACCTACACCATTTCATTCAGCGTAGATCCGGGGAATAACACTTATTTATCCATGATATTTATAAATGGAGAAGTTTTGGCGGAATTTAACAAAAACGTATATTTCTATGAGAAAGAAATGACTTATGGACTAATTCAGGCGCCCACAGTAGATGCTACTCCCGAAGACCCAAGATCTGAAGTTTCTTTTAATCAGGCCATCTTAGTTGGCGATACGGCTAAAATATATGTTACTGCCTTGAATGGGGATGTCGCTCTATATCAAGTATATTTTAAACCCGGAAAAAACAACAATTGTTATGTAGAAAATATTTGGATAGATTGGGAACTAATGGAAGATTTTAATCCTTATGTATCTGAATATGTGTACCTCTTGCCGGCAAATTATACAGGAACACCTTTGGTTACAGTAGAATTGCAAGACCCGAATGCTACAAAAAAAGAGGAATGGCTGGCTACTGCGCCACCCACCTGGCAAATAACGGTTACCGCTGAAGACGGAGAAAAGACTTGCACCTATCGTATCGCTTTTGAAAGAGATACTGTAAATTCCATCCTCACATTTGATAATAAAACAGCAATTCGCGTATATCCCAACCCAAGTTCAGATAATATTCATTTTAAAATAGATGACCTGATGCAAACCGGCTATTTGGAAATATACTCTGTGGAAAACAAAAAACTTGGCAGCTATATCTTGCAAGGCGGAGTGAATACGATTCAAATAGGACATTTATCAAACGGAATCTATTTCTATAAAATTTTTACAGACAAGGCGATGCTGGGGGCGGGGAAGTTTGTGAAGAATTAGGAATTAAGAATTAAGAGAGCGGACTAATATCCCCTTCAAATTTTGAAGGGGTGCCCGAAGGGCGGGGTAGTTTATATAAAAAATAATCCTAAAAATATAAACTACCCCGTCTCGCTTCGCGAGCCACCCCTTCAAAAATTTGAAGGGGATTAAAAAAAAAACTACTTTTGCGCCGTAATTTGTAAACTATGTCAAAAAGAATATTAGTAGTTACCGGCGGGGGCGATTGCCCCGGATTAAATGCCGTAATCAGGGGCATTGTGAAAAGCGCCAAGTTGGATGGAAATTGGGAAATCATCGGGAGCATGGAATCCTACAACGGGCTGCTAAAAGACAAGATAGAGATTATGCCGCTTACCGAAAAAGAGGTCGCCGGCATTCATGTAAAAGGTGGTACGATTATTAAAACCACCAACCGTGGAGGTCCTTTTAATTTTCCCGTGCAACAATCCGACGGATCCTGGCAAACCGAAAATCGTACGAAATTATTATTAGAGCGATTGGATGATTTGGGTATTGAAGCGATCATCAGCATTGGCGGCGACGGCTCGCAACGCATTTCGCTCGAATTGGCAAAATTAGGCGTAAACATCGTAGGCGTGCCGAAAACCATTGATAACGACTTGTCGTGCACCGACTTTACCTTCGGCTTTCAAACAGCAGTAGAAATTGCGACCGAAGCAGTGGACAAATTGGTAACCACTGCAGAAAGCCACAACCGCGTATTTATTTTGGAAGTGATGGGACGAGATGCCGGTTGGATTGCACTATACACTGCGCTGGGCGGCGGCGCCGACGTGTGCATCATCCCTGAAATTCCTTACGATCCTAAAATTATTGCGCAAAAAATTGCCACGCGATACAAAGATGGCGAAGGCTTCTGCAACATCGTCATTGCCGAAGGCGCCAGAGATATAGCAGGGCAGATTACCGGAACAGCGCCCACCGCTGTCGGCGATGAGCACATCAAATTGGGAGGCGCCGGAGATAAACTCAAACAGGAACTGCAACAACTTGGCGTAGAACACGATATTCGTGTTACCGTGCTGGGACACTTGCAACGTGGCGGCATCCCCATCGCTTTCGACCGCATTCTCGCCACTGCACTCGGCGTAAAAGCATTTGAATTAGTAAAAGCAAAAAAATACGGAGCCATGGTGGTGTACAACCACCCCGAAATTACCCACGTATCGCTTGAAAAAGTAGTAGAAAAATCCAATTTTATTAACCCAAAAAACAACTCATTCTTATGTGCAGCCAAAAAAATCGGAATATCTTTCGGGGATTAGAATTAAAAGATTTAAAGATTTAAAAATTAAAAATTAAAATTATGAAGACAGAAGCAAAAAAAACCTCATACCTCACACCTCACACCTTATACCTCATCCCTCTTCTCCTTTTCTCCTTTCTCCTTTTCTCTCTTACAAGTTGCAGGGACCCTGAAGAAAGAATATTCGGCAGTTGGAATCTACAAACCGTTTTAATAAACGGCGAAACTTATACCGATTCCACGCAGTTTCATTTGGCAACGAGATATACTTACTATAATTTTTTCTACATGAACAGTTTAGATGTCAGAACTTATGCCAACGGACAATCAACAGCTTCTTCCAACGGATTTTATAAATTTAAAAACAACTCAACTTTAGAACTGCGTTTTACCCTTTTATATCAGCAAAACGAAATTACTGCCAAAATAAAAAAATTGACACGGAAAGAGTTAAACCTTGAATATGAAGAGGAGGGGGATACTTATCTTTTGAAGTTGTTCACTAATTAGTTCTAATTTAAAGATTTAAAGATTTAAAAATTTAAAACTCTTAACTCTTTAAATCTTTAAATTCTTAAATTCTTAAATCTTTAAATCATGAAAACATTCGACACCATTTGTTCAATTTCTACTCCGCAGGGCATTGGAGCGCTTGCTATACTAAGGGTTTCCGGAGAAGAAGCTTTTGAAATAACGAGCAAATTATTTAATGACTTTAATGACTTTAAAGCCCAGCCTTCCCATTTCGTTAAACGCTTTGATATTTATGAAAATGAGGCACTAATAGATCAGGCGATGGTGGTTAAATTTTTTGCACCAAAAACTTACACCGGTGAAGATGTGGTAGAAATAACTTGCCACGGGTCGCATTATATTCAGCAGAAAATCATAGCATTACTCTTAGAAAACGGCGCACGGTTGGCGAAAGCGGGTGAATTCTCCATGCGAGCGTTTTTGAATGGAAAATTAGACTTGCCAC
This sequence comes from Lentimicrobiaceae bacterium, assembly GCA_009787485.1. GTDB lineage: Bacteria > Bacteroidota > Bacteroidia > Bacteroidales > WCHB1-69 > WRNX01. The sequence continues at coordinate 4,038 of WQWP01000116.1, forward strand.
AAGCCGAAGCCGTTGCCGATTTAATTGAGTCTCAATCTGAAACAGCGCATAAATTAGCGATCAACCAGCTCAGAGGTGGCTTTTCTGAGCGCATCAATACCTTACGCGATCAATTTATTGAATTGGCAGCCCTTATGGAGTTAGAACTTGATTTTAGCGAAGAAGACGTTGAGTTTGCAGACCGCACGCAACTGCACAAACTTCTATGCATCCTTAAAGAAGAAGTGTTTCAGATCACCGAATCGTTTAAATTGGGAAATGTGCTCAAAACGGGAATTCCTGTTGCCATTATTGGAAAGCCAAACGTGGGCAAATCAACCCTGCTCAACACTTTGTTGAAAGATGACCGCGCCATCGTTTCCCACATTCCCGGCACTACGCGCGACACCATTGAAGACAATTTCACCATTAACGGCATCAATTTCCGTTTTATTGACACCGCAGGCATCCGATTAACCGACAACGAAATAGAAACTTTCGGCATTGAACGCACCTTTAAAGCGATCGACAAAGCTGATGTCATTCTCTATATGATTGATATTTCAGAAACCTCATTAGAAGAAATTGAAAAAGAGCTGTTATTTTTAGAAAACGAAACCAATTTCTTCCATAAAAAACTGATCATTGTTGCCAATAAGATAGACCAGCTTAACGAGTTACCGAAACATTTTACCGATTGGGATGACTACGACATCGCCTTTATCTCTGCTAAGCGCAATGTAAACATTGACGACATTCGGGAGTTGCTCATCAAGCACATTGAGCAGCAAAAAATTACCGACACGGCGCTGCTCACCAATGTTCGTCATTACGATATTATGCTTAAAATTGAGGATGAGATTAATAAGATTGAATCGGGGTTTGCACAACGGCTTTCAACGGATTTGATCGTTATTCATATCAATTTGATTTTGAGATATTTGGGAGAAATAACAGGAAGTATTACTGATGAAGAGATATTGGAAACTGTTTTTTCTCGGTTTTGCATCGGGAAATAGCACTATATATCAATAATAATATTCAATAAATAAATCACTATTGTACAAGAGAAAAAAGTAAATCCTAAGTTAACAATAAAAAACATTATTTTGCCGCATCTTTAATTCCTGTAGATGAAACAAAAAGACTTTATTTTCAACATCTCTTTTCTTCTCCTTATTAATCTCCTTATAAAACCCTTTTGGCTGCTCGGCATCGACAGGGGCGTTCAAGTGGCAGTAGGCGCGGAAAGTTACGGGCTTTATTTTGCGGTTTTAAACTTTACACTCATGTTTAACATGTTGTTAGATTTTGGGTTAACCAATTTTAACAACAGAAATATTGCACAAAATACGCAACTTTTGTCGAAACATATTTCAGGCATTTTAACTCTAAAACTCTTGCTGGGCGTAATTTATCTGTTCGTAGTTTTCATCGCTGGAATAGGAATCGGGTACGACAGTTTTCAGGTAAAAATATTAGTATGGGCGGCGTTTAATCAATTCTTAAATGCGCTCATTTTATATTTACGCTCTAACGTTGCCGCGCTATTGATGTTTAAAACCGATGGCGTTTTGTCGGTTTTAGACAAATTGCTCATGATTGTGATTTGCGGATTGTTGCTTTGGGGCAACGTTACCGGCAAACCTTTTCAAATTATGTGGTTTGTTTATGCGCAAACCGTATCCTATCTAATGACTGCTGTTGTGGCGCTATTTATTGTGCTGTACAGCGCAAAGATTATCCGTTTAACGTGGAATTTCACATTTTTCAGAGCCATCTTAAAGAAAAGTTTTCCGTTTGCCCTGCTTACCATGCTAATGGTAATTTATGGAAGCATAGATGCAGTAATCATGGAGCGGATTCTTCCGAGTTCTATTGCTGCCTATCAAACAGGTATTTATGCTTCCGCTTTTCGACTTTTAAATGCTTTGATACAGATTGCTTTTCTATTTGCCGTAATTTTATTGCCTTTGTTCTCTAAAATGTTGAAAAACAAAGAAAACTTAGTGCCCATTGTCAAAAGCGCCTTTGCTTTTCTCTTCTTTTTTTCAGTTACTTCTACCGTGCTACTGATTGCTTTTCGCATGCCTGTTGTTCACTTATTAAGATATGGGGAAATGGCAGAAGAAAGTGCGCGCGTATTTATCTTCCTCATTCCGTGCATTATTCCTATTTCCATGACCTACATTTTCGGAACGCTGCTCACTGCAAACGGCAGTATGCGCATACTGAACATCACCTCCGCCATAGCCATTGTAGTTAATGTAGTGATTAACTTTACCTTGATCCCTGTTTTAGAAGCGCGCGGCGCCGCTATTGCCAGCCTTACCACACAAATTTCTGTGGCGGTTATGCAGTTTATTATTGCTTTTAGATTATTGAAAATTCCATTCTCTACCCTACCCTATTTCAAATGTTTGTTCTATACAAGCTTGCTTGTTGTTTCTGTGTATTTTGCCGTTCAACATTTGCCTTATGGGGTTATTTTTAATTTGCTAATTTGTGGGGGTGCAGCGCTCGTTTGGGCTTTTGTTACCAACCTGATTCCTTTGAAATTTATCAGGGATTTGTTTGCAGAGAAAAGTCGTTAAAACTCCAAAATTCTTCCAAATTCTCTCCTCTCGAAATTTGCGTTTTTACAAAAATTGCATTTTTTAGATACTTTTCTGCCTGAAAAAGTATTTTGATTGTTTGAAAAAAATCTTATTTTCGCCGCCTGCTTTGCCCAGGTGGTGGAATTGGTAGACACGCTACTTTGAGGGGGTAGTGAGAGGACTCTCGTGCAAGTTCGACTCTTGTCCTGGGCACTTACCGAAACACTAACAGCACGA
>WQWP01000117.1 GCA_009787485.1 Lentimicrobiaceae bacterium
GGAGAAAGGAGAAGAGGAGAAAGGAGAAGGCGCGAAAGCACGAAGGTACGAAGGAAACGGTAGAATATCCCCTTCAAATTTTGAAGGGGTGCCCGAAGGGCGGGGTAGTTTATATGAAAATCTTAGATTCCTTTTCGAGTATCGCAACCACTATACTGACAATCTCTCTATTACCGAAACCTACTTAGCCGAAAATAATTACAGAGAAGCATTGTCAACTTTAGCAAAAATGTACACCCAATTTGAAGTTACCGAAGAACAGTTACTCGAATTACAAGGCATGGAAACCTACATCCATTGGTTACAACAACTAAAAGAAGAAGAAAAAACCATTTACAACTTACCCGACAACGAAATTAAACATTTAGCAAACTACGTTGAAACCAACACCGGCCGCGGCAGAGTGTTTGCCCATAATATTTTGTGTGTGTTGTACGGCATCTGTATAGAAGAGGAGGTAGGTGAGCGGTATGAGGTAGGCGGTGATGAGGATGAGATTCCTCGCTACGCTCGGAATGACGGCGAAAAATCCCCTTCAAATTTTGAAGGGGTGCCCGAAGGGCGGGGTAGTTTATATGAAAACATTATCATTTATCCAAACCCCACCACAGGAGAATTAGGAATTATGAATTATGAATTAGGAATAAAGAGTATTGAGGTTTTTGACGTTTATGGAAGAAAATTATCATCTCATCATCTCATCCCCTCATCATCTCATCAAAAAATTAACCTCTCACACATTAATTCCGGCATTTATTTCGTTAAGATAACCACCGAGGCCGGTGAAGTCGTTAAGAAACTAATAAAACAATAAAATTATTAACCAATTTAAAAAATATATTCACATGAAAAAAATTACACTTTTATTTTTAACAGCATTAGCAATCTGCTTTAACTGTTATTGCTTGGAAATCTCAAAAATTGATCCTGTGCTTCAAAACGAAATTCAATTAAAAAGTAGTGATGAGTTGATCAAGATCAATATTATTATGCAAGCTCAATACGACCAGCTTGAGCTACGCTCTATCGCATCAATGTACAGAACCAAAGCAGATAAGCGCTCTTTTGTGGTCAATGAGTTGAAGAGATACTCTCAGGAAACCCAACAGGAAGTAATGAGCTATCTGAATCATTTTGCTAATAATAAAAGCGTTACAGAGATCACTCAGTTTTGGATTTTTAATGGGATTAACTGCTATGCTACCATAGAGGTTATTGAGGCATTATCTTACTTGGACGATGTGCTTCTAATAGGTCTTGATAAAGAGCAAAACTTGCTTCCCGAGTACGAGCAACTCTCTATTGAAGAAGGTGGTGGCAGAGCGATAACGGATAACGTAATAAAAATAAACGCCCATTTGGTATGGGATTTAGGATATACCGGAGAAGGGATTATTGTTGCTGTATTAGATAGCGGAGTTAACTATAATCATCATGATTTAAGAGACCATTTATGGGAACATCCCAACTATCCGAATGCAGGATGGAATTATGTGGGTAATAATAATGATCCTATGGACGATCATGGACATGGAACGCATTGCGCCGGTACCGTTGCCAGTGATGGTAGCGCCGGCACCCAGGCAGGAGTGGCGCCCAATGCTAAAATTATGGCGGTGAAAGTTATGAACGCCTCAGGACAGGGCAATCTATCACATATACTTAGTGGTATTCAATTTGCCGTTGATCAAGGCGCCGATGTTATAAGCATGTCTTTGGGCCTCTCCGGCGGAGGCGATGCCTCTACACGCACAACGTTTAGAAACACAATGAATAATGTACTTGAAGCAGGTATTGTAGCGGTAGTGGCAGCCGGAAACGATGGATCCTTTCCAGGTAGTTGGCTTTACCCAGTACCAAATAATATAGGCGCTCCGGCGAACTGTCCGCCGCCATGGTTGCATCCCGACCAAACCACTACCGGTGGAACATCTGCCGTTATAGCTGTGGGCGCTACCAACAACAATGATGCAATTGCAAGTTTTAGCTCCAAAGGTCCTGTTACATGGCAAGCTACCACATTCGCAGACTATCCTCACAATCCCGGAATGGGCTTACTTCGTCCCGATGTGTGCGCTCCGGGGTCAAGCATAACTTCATTGCAACATACTAGCAATACCGGTTATGTAGGTGGTTCCACATGGAGTGGCACCTCTATGGCTGCTCCGGCTGTTGCAGGAACTATAGCTTTGATGCTACAAAAAAATCAGAGCCTGACCCCTGCTGAAATCTGCGAAATATTGGAAACCACTGCTGTAAGTTTGCCAAATGCAACTTCTCCCAAAGGCAATACCTTCGGTTCAGGTAGAATTGATGCTTACGAAGCCGTTTTAGCGGTTAGCGGCTGTGGCGGCCCAATCTCAAATTTGGCTTACACTTTGAATTACGATAAGATTGTAAACATAACATGGAACAGACCGGCAAATGACGACAATTTAGTAGGTTATAATGTTTATATTAACGGAGTATTGTTCCCAGAATTAGCTACCGAAGAATCGTTTATTTATCAAGCGCCGGCAGAAGAAGAAGGTGATTATATTTTCTGTATTGCTGCTGTGCATCAAGACAATGGAGAAGATTGTGAGTCATCGAAAATATGTGAAACCATTAATATTGTAAGCATCTGTGATCCCATAACTAATCTCACTGCGAATGTAGGGGGAAATAGCGTTATGTTATCATGGTCTGCACCTGAACTCGTTTCGAAAGTTTTACATTATAATGTTTTTCGTAACGGTGAGTTTGTATCCTCAGTACAAACAGTAACTTTTTCGGAAAACAATGTTCCTTCCGGTAATCATACCTATGCAGTAACAGCTGAATATCTTAACGAATGTATTTCTAATGAAGTTCCAGTAAATGTGTTGGTGTTGGTAGCTCCCATAAATTTAACTGCAACAGCGCAACAGGAAGAGATAAAACTTACGTGGGAATATGAGAGCAATTCAATATTATTCAACGTTTACAGAGATGCAGCAAAAATTGCCTCTCATATTGCCGACAAGCAATACACTGATACCGAAGTAGTAGAAGACGTTGAGTATTGCTACTTTATTAAAGCAACTATTGAAGGTGTTGAATCGGATCCTTCCACCGAAGCATGCACTAAAATTATTGGAATTGAAGAGCATTCAAGCTATTTGAAAGTTTATCCAAATCCTTCCAACACAATGATTCACGTTGAAGGGGAGGGCATGGAAAAAATCACCGTTTTCAACTCAATTGGTCAAATTGTAAAAGTAGTTCCGGCTACGGATACAACCACCTCTATAGATGTTTCCAAGTTTGCTCCGGGCAATTATATTCTTACTGTTTCTTACTTGGATGGATCAACCGGAAACGTTAAAGTTGTTGTAAAATAATTACTTCCGAATCAGCATGTAAATGAAATAAGGCGCCCCTATCAACGCCGTAATGCTGCCCACCGGCAACTCGGCGTTGGTTACCACAGTTCTCGCCAGCGTATCGGCGATGAGCATAAAGATGGCGCCCAGCAGCATGGAAAAGGCAAACAAGTGTTTGGTTTGGTTTCCCCAAATAATTCTTGCAAGATGCGGAATAATTAACCCGATAAAGCCGATGACACCGCAGATGGAAACAGTGGCGGCAATTAATACGGAAGAAAGCAATAAAGTGATATAAGTAACTCTCTGTGTGTTTACGCCGAGCGATTGCGCCTGTGCATCTCCCAATTGCATAATATTCAAATCTTTCGATAATAAAAAAACGAAAAAAGTAGAAACGAGAAATATGGGAATAAAAAACGACAAGTCGTAGTAAGAAACTGTTGCGAAGCTACCCATAGTCCAAAAAATAATCTTTTGCATCTCTTGATGATTCAATACCATCAATAAAGTGAGTATGGAAGCCATGAGGAAGTTGAGCGAGATGCCCGCCAGCAGCATGATGTAAGAGGATTTGATGTTGGAAATTTGTGTAATTCCCAGCATCAATAATAGTGTTAAAAAAGCAGTTATCAATGCAAAGGAGGTTACCCCAAACAGATAAAAATCTAACCCTAAAATAAAAGCAAGCGCTGCCCCGATAGAGGCGCCCGATGAAATTCCCAAGATATAAGGATCGCACACGGGGTTACGAAAAACAGACTGAAAAATAGCGCCACAAAGCGTTAACGCGGCGCCGGCAAATACACTCATGATAATGCGCGGAATGCGCAGATGCACAATGACAAACTCGGTGGATTGTGCCGTGCCGATAAAGGCCGCCGCCGCCATAAGTGCAAATAGTAAAAGGAGCAATAAGAATAGTGGTTTTCGCACTTTTGAAAAATTTTTCAAAAATAGAAAAAAATGGTTTGGTTAAACTATATTTTTTTTTTCCAATTTAAAAAACTTTGTGTTTCTTTGCCAACCGAACAATACAAATCAAATTATATGAGAACGTTTACTTTAGGTGGTGTGCATCCGGAAGAGAATAAATTTGCAGACCATCAACCTGTTGAAGAGTTTCCAATTCCTAAAACCATCACTGTTTATACGCATCAAAACTTGGGCGCGCCGCCGGTGTGTCAGGTAAATAAAGGAGATACTGTGAAAACAGGCACACTATTGGCAAAAGCCGAATCGTTTATTTGCGCTCATGTGCATTCGCCGGCATCGGGAACAGTAGCTCGTGTGGAAGATATTGCCGACAGCGGTTATTTCAAGAAAACAGCCATCGTAATTGAGGTAGAAGGCGATGAGTGGGAACCCACGATTGACCGATCGCCCGAGTTAGTTAAAGAAATAAAACTGACGAAACAAGAGATCATCCAACGTATCAAAGATTGCGGCATTGTAGGATTGGGCGGCGCCTGTTTCCCTACCCATGTAAAATACATGTTGCCCGAGGGAAAAACTGCAGAGTATCTATTAATTAATGCCGCTGAGTGTGAGCCGTATATCACTGTTGACCACCGCATCATGTTAGAAAAAGCGGAAGAATGCCTCATAGGAATTAATGCCCTAATGATCGCATCAGGTGCTAAAAAAGCGAAAATCGGCATCGAAAACAACAAAAAAGATGCTATCAAGCATTTAAAAGAGGTCGCAAAGCAATACCCTTATATTGAAATAGTTCCCTTAGTAGTTAAATATCCGCAAGGCGCAGAAAAACAACTCATCAAAGCGCTCATAAAGAGAGAAGTTCCCGACGGACAACTACCCATCACAGTAGGCGCCATTGTAAACAATATCACCACTTGTTTTGCCGTATATGAAGCTGTGCAAAAAAATAAACCGCTGATTGAAACTTTTTTAACAGTTACCGGAAAGAAAATAAAAGATCCTAAGAATTTTAAAGTCCGTATTGGAACCCCCATTATGGATATTTTACACACGGTAGGCATTCCCGAACATACCGGAAAAATCATCGCCGGCGGTCCCATGATGGGGAAAGCGGTGGCAAATCCCAATTTCTTCGCCATGAAAGGCTTAACCAGTTTGTTGCTCTTGGATGAATGCGAAAGTAAACGCGCCGAAGTGGAGCCATGCATCCGTTGCGGAAAATGTATTTATGGCTGCCCACAAGGGCTGCAACCCTGTTTGTTACAGCCACTATCCGAACATAAGCGATTTGAAGAATGTGAAGCTAATGGCGCTTTAAATTGCTGTGAGTGTGGGTCTTGTTCGTTCACCTGTCCGGCAAACCGCCCGCTGTTAGATTATATTCGGGTGGCGAAGTGTGCGATAGTAGCATCAAAACGTAAATAGAGATGAAAAATACCAACTTCATAACCATCGCCAAACAAGTACTCCAATCGGAAGCTTACGCCATTTCGCGTTTGCAGGATTTTATCAATGATGATTTTGTTAAAGCCCTGTATCTCATTAAAGACGCTCCCGGTCGCCTAATTGTTACCGGAATCGGAAAGAGCGCCATTATTGGGCAGAAGATTGTGGCTACCCTCAATTCTACAGGCACGCCGGCTATTTTTATGCACGCGGCAGAAGCGATTCACGGCGACTTGGGCATTATTCAGCCCGAAGATGTGATACTTTGCATTTCACAAAGCGGAAATACGCCGGAAATATCCATGTTGATTCCCTTTTTTAAACGACAAGGCAACAAATTCATCGCTTTGGTGGGCAACCTCAACTCGTTTTTAGCGAAAGAAGCTAACGTAGTGCTCAATTGCTCGGTAGAGCGCGAAGCGTGTCCAAATAATTTAGCGCCCACTTGCAGCTCTACGGCGCAGTTAGCCATGGGAGATGCATTAGCAAGTTGTTTAATTGAACTAAGGGGATTTACGCCCGAAGATTTTGCCAAATACCATCCGGGCGGAATGATTGGCAAACGCCTATATATCAAAGTGCAAGACCTGTACAAATTCAACGAAATCCCCATGGTGCATCCCGATGCGCCCATGCCGGAAGTGATTTTGGAAATCTCTGGAAAACGCTTGGGGGTTACTGCAGTTATGGAAAACGGAAAATTGGTAGGCGCCATTACCGACGGCGATTTAAGAAGAATGCTCCAAAAAAATCCGGATTATACGCATTTGCGCGCCAAAGAGGTGATGACCGACCATCCTAAAACCATTACCGAAGATATTTTAGCGGTAGAAGCGCTGGAAATTATGAAGTCGAAAAATATTACCAATCTTTTTGTGGTGGATACCTTAGGCAGGTATCTAGGCGTGTTGCATATCCATGATATTATTAAAGAAGGGATTGCTTAAGCAGGGATATTCAGTAAATAAAAAACCAATCCCAACACTTTCACAATGAATATGTTGGGATTTTTTGTATCTTTGCGCATTACCTCGAAAATACGGATTGCAAGCCAAAATCGGGGTAACCTAAC
>WQWP01000118.1 GCA_009787485.1 Lentimicrobiaceae bacterium
ATAGAAATGATCGCGCGGGAATTGCGTTATGAGTGGTTTGAAGAAATTGGGAAAGATTACGATTATATCGTTACGGCGCATCATGCGAATGACCATGCGGAAACGGTGTTAATGAACTTGTTGCGCGGAACGGGATTGCGCGGAATGTGCGGGATACCCACAAAAAACGGAAAAATTATTCGCCCGTTACTGAGGTTTAGTAACGTCGAATTTGAACGGTATGTGCGGGAGCAAGAGATTGATTACTGTGTAGATTCATCGAATTTAACGGACGAGTTTTTGCGAAACAAAATCCGGCATCACGTTATACCTGAGCTGGAAAAGGTAAAGCCGAAATTTACGGAGGTTTTTCATAAAAATAATAAATTGTTTCTGCAACAAACTCAGTTTTATAATGCACAGATTCAACAATACAAAAATCAACTATTAAGAGAAGACGGAGACAGGTTTACTGTTGAAATTGATGCGCTGAAAAAAAACACGCATTATGCGCTTATTTTGTATGAAATATTACATCCTTTCGGTTTTAATGCCAACGAGGTAGAAAATATTCTAAAATCTGCAAACGCTCATTCGGGAAAGCAATTTTTGTCGGATACGCATATTTTAATTAAGGATAGAACACATTTTATCATTGAAGAGAAAAAAATGGAAAAAAAGGATGATATTTTGGTTTATTCTATAGAAGAATTAGCAAAACATGGTTTTTTTGTAGAAAAAATAGCTAATCATGCAAATTTTAAGGCTATTAAAGATCCTAATGTCATTTATGTAGATGAACAGAAATTAATTTTCCCTTTAACGATTAGAAACTGGAAAAAGGGCGATTTTTTTTATCCTTTTGGCATGAAAACGAAGAAAAAAGTGAGTGATTTTTTTACAGATTTGAAGGTAGATATGCTTGAAAAACAGAGAATCTGTATTCTTTGCGCACAAGATCAGATTGTTTGGGTGGTTGGTTATCGGGCGGATGAGCGGTTTAAAGTTGATGAAAATACAAAATGGTACTATAAGGTTTCTATATAAACTACCCCGCCCTTCGGGCACCCCTTCAAAAATTGAAGGGGATTTAATACCACTTAAACTCAATATATTTATACGCATTAAATTTTTATACTGAATGAATGATACGCTTGCTCTCCAGCTCAAATTTCTTCCCGAAAAACCGGGGGTGTATCGTTTTTTAGATGAAAACGGCAATGTTATTTATGTGGGAAAGGCGAAGATCTTGAAAAAGAGGGTTTCTTCCTATTTTACGAAAGCGTATGAGGATTATCCGAAACTTCGCATCCTGGTTTCGAAAATTAGAGATATTCAATTTACGGTAGTAGATTCCGAATGGGAGGCGTTGTTGTTGGAAAACAGCATGATTAAACAGTTTCGGCCGCGCTATAATGCGATGATGAAAGATGATAAATCTTATCCGTGGTTAGCCATAACGAAAGAAGATTTTCCGCGCTTGTACTATACGCGACATCCTAACGCGCAAAAAGAGAAGTTGTTTGGTCCTTATGCTTCGTTGCCTTTTATGCACACGTTGTTGGATACGCTGTTTGCGGCGTTTCCTATTCGTATTTGCAAAAGTTTGCCAAAAAACGGACGTCCCTGCTTGCAATACCATGTCAAAAAATGCGCGGCTCCGTGTGCGGGCTATATTTCACCGGAAGCATATAAGGAAAATATCCTGAAAGTTATTAAAATCATTAAGGGAAATCATAGCGAAGTGCTCCGGCAGTTGAAGACGGAAATGATGCATTTTGCCGAAACATGGGAGTTTGAAAAAGCGCAGGCAATTAAAGAAAAAATAGAAATATTGGAGTCTTATCGTGGTAAATCCGTGGTGGTAAATCCGGAAATATCCTATTGTGATGTTTTTTCTATAGAGATGGGGACAGACCACGCTTTTGTAAATTTTATGCGGATTGTGGAAGGCGCTGTTGTACAAACTGTTACATTGGAAATTCAAAATCATTTGGATCACAATAAAGAAGAGTTGTTGTTGTTGGTAATGGCGGAAATAGAAGAACGTTTCGGAACACTCTCGCAAGAAGTGATTATTCCGTTTCCTATCGGTCTTCAAAAAGAAAAAACAAATTTTACAGTACCGGTGCGCGGCGATAAGAAAAAGTTGCTGGAACTTTCACAAAAAAATGCCAAAGTTTCTTTATTGGAAAAACAAAAACGACAGGAATTGGCAGATCCGGAGCGACACCAAAACCGCATATTGCTCGCCTTACAAAAAGACCTCGGCATGCAAAACCTGCCTAAAACGATTGAGTGTTTCGACAATTCAAATACGCAGGGCGACGAGCCTGTGGCAGCGATGGTGCGTTTTGAAAATGGAAAACCTGATAAAAAGGAGTATCGCCATTTTAATATTAAAACCGTTTCCGGTCCCGATGATTTCGCCTCCATGTACGAAGTGGTAAAGCGACGCTACAGTCGTTTATCAGAAGAAGAAAAACCATTGCCCGACTTAATCATTATTGACGGCGGCAAAGGACAACTCGGTGCAGCTTATCAGGCATTAAAAGATTTGCATATTCAGGATAAGATTATAATGATTGGCATTGCCAAACGATTGGAAGATATTTACAAGGTGGGGGCATCGTTGCCCTTATTTATAGACAAAAAATCGGAATCGCAAAAACTCTTGCAACGTATTCGCGATGAGGTGCATCGGTTTGGTATTACGCATCATCGCAAGCGGCGCTCCAAAAAGAGCATTCACTCGGAATTGGATGATATTAAAGGAATTGGCGCTATGACCAAAGAAAAACTCTTGAAACACTTTAAAAGCGTAGCCAAAATAAAAACGGCAACGTTTGAGGAGGTTGCAGCGGTAATTGGGGAGGTTAAGGCGAGGTTGATAGCATCTCTGTGAAACTCTGCGTTCTTTGTGTCTCTGTCTTGAAAAAAACATTCAGCACAGAGACACAGAGAGCACAAAGTAACACAGAGGTGTCAAAAAAATATGTTATTTTGCACATTCTAAAACATATACAAAAAATTTACAATATGAAAGAAACCAAATTCAAAAAATTACACGAAGCCAAAGGCGCCAAAATGGTAGAATTTGCCGGCTTTTGCATGCCGCTCCAGTACGAAGGATTAGTAGCGGAACATTTACACGTGCGCCAAAAAGTAGGCGTTTTCGATGTCTCCCACATGGGCGAATTTACGGTGAGGGGCCCGCAAGCGCTTCCACTGTTACAATACATTACCTCTAACGATGTGGCTGCGCTCCATCCGGGAAAGGTGCAGTATTCCTGCTTCCCTAACGGCGCCGGAGGAATTGTGGACGATTTGTTGGTATATTGCATGGCAGAAAACGACTACCTCTTGGTAGTAAACGCCGCCAATATTGACAAAGATTGGGCATGGGTGACAGAGCAAAACAAAAAGTTCGGCGCCGAAATAGAAAATATTTCCGATGAGATATCGCAATTAGCCGTGCAAGGTCCGTTGGCATTGAAAGCGATGCAAAAATTGACCGATACGCCGGTGGAAGATATGGAGTATTATACCTTAAAGACCTTAACTTTTGCCGGAGTTCCCAATGTAATCTTCTCTACTACAGGATACACCGGTTCCGGCGGATGCGAAATTTACATGAAAAACGAAGATGCCGAAAAGATTTGGAACGCCGTATTTGAAGCCGGAGCTGAATTTGATATTAAACCCATTGGCTTGGCAGCGCGCGATACCCTGCGGTTAGAAATGGGTTTTTGCCTGTACGGCCACGAAATTGACGATACCATTACCCCCATCGAAGCCGGTTTGGCCTGGATTACCAAGTTTGTAGATCATAAAGATTTTATTGATAAGGAAAGAATGCTGAAGATGAAGGAAGAGGGCTTGAAGCGCAAATTGGCCGGCTTTGAAATGATTGACCGCGGCATTCCGCGCCAAGATTACGAAGTGTGTGATGCAGAAGGCAATGTGATTGGTTTGGTGCGCTCGGGAACTCAGGGCCCTGCCATCAATAAAGCTATTGGCACCGCTTGGATTAAAACGGAATTTAGCAAATTAGGAACGGAGATTTTTGTTAAAGTGCGGGATAAATTGTTGAAGGCGGTGGTGGTAAAAATGCCATTTTACAAAGGATAACCCCTCATTGCCGTTGGCTTCAGCCAATGGATAACAGCAATGTTAGGCTTTCATTTCTCCGAAATATTTATAAAAATACGGTATCGTCTCAATCCCCTTAAAGAAATGATCTAACCGGTAACTCTCATTCGGCGAGTGAATAGCGTCTGATTCCAAGCCAAACCCAAGCAGGATGGATTTAGTACCGAGAATTTTGTCGAAACCTGCAATAATAGGAATGCTGCCGCCGCTTCGCGTGGGGATGGGAGTTTTTCCGTAGGTGGCTTCAAATGCTTTTTCTGCGGCTTTGTATGCCGGCATGTCGATGGGCGAAACGTAAGCGTTGCCGCCGTGATGCGGTCTTACTTCTACTTTTACGCATTTGGGCGCAATTGACTCAAAATGTGCTTTGAAAAGCGCGCTGATTTTGTCGGGATCTTGATTGGGCACAATGCGCATGGATAACTTGGCGAATGCTTTTGAGGGGAGTACCGTTTTGGTGCCTTCTCCGGTGTAGCCGCCCCATATTCCGCACAAGTCGAAAGAAGGACGGATACCAACGTGCTCCATGGGCGTAAAACCTTCTTCGCCACACAATTCTTCCACGTCAATGGCTTTTTTGTATTCTTCTACGTTGAAAGGCGCTTTTGCCATTAGGGCGCGCTCTTCTTCGGAAATCGTTAAAACATCATCGTAAAAATGCGGGATGGTAATTCTGTTCTTTTCGTCGGTAATAGAAGCTACCATTTTGCAGAGGATGTTGATGGGGTTAGCCACGGCGCCGCCAAACAGTCCGGAATGTAAATCGCGGTTGGGACCGGTAACTTCTACTTCGAGATAGGTTAACCCTCTAAGACCCACTGTTATAGAAGGCGTTTCAGAGTCAATCATGCTGGTATCGGAAACCAGAATTACATCGGCTTTCAGCATCTCTTTATACTTTTCGCAAAAAGCGTATAAATGTTTCGATCCTACCTCCTCTTCTCCTTCCATCATGAATTTCACATTGCAAGTTAATTGATTGGTTTTCAACAAGTATTCAAATGCTTTGGCGTGCATGAGCGCTTGTCCTTTATCGTCGTTTGCGCCGCGTCCGTAAATTCTTCCGTCCACGATAGTAGGCTCAAACGGCGAGGTTTTCCACAATTCGAGCGGCTCGGCGGGCATCACGTCGTAATGTCCATATACCAAAACGGTTTTAGCGTTTTTATCCACTATTTTTTCGCCATATACTACAGGCGCTCCATCGGTGGGATAAACTTCGGCTTTGTCGCAACCGGCGGCTAAAAATAGCTCCTTCCAGCGTTCTGCGCATTTTAGCATATCGGGTTTATTTTCAGATTTTGAGCTTACCGACGGGATTCGGATTAAGGAGAAAAGTTCTTCCAGGAAGCGCTCTTTGTTGGCTTCGATGTACTGTTTTAAGTCGTTCATAAAAATTAATGTTAATAAATGGTTTGTTGTTTAGTTTATGGTTTAATCATTACAATTTTGTTATCACGGAGAACTACTAACTCGCTGTTTTTAGCTCTTTTATCTACAAGCAATTTTTCATACGTAAGTTCAAGACCTTTCAAAATTTTGTGATTAATCTCAGTTCTTTCTTGTATTGTCATAATGTTTATATAAATCGTTGTATTTATTTTTGTTAATAATAATTACATTTGTTTGTTTTGATTTTTCTGCAATAAGTTCATGTTTTCCTTCCGAGTTATCGAAAATTAAAACATTATCTACTATCGACAAATAAATATCAAACAAATTCCGGATACCACTTAAGTATCGTCTTTCAATCACTTCTTCTTCAATACCATGTCCACCTTCTAACACTCGTTTTTGCACTCTTTTTTTTGCCAACTCAACCGTTTGCAACCAAAAAAACAACAAGGTTACATTGTATCCCATGGCTTGTGCTTTTAAAATGAAATTTTTATGAATTTTAGTTGCCAAGGTGGTTTCAAATGCAAAATTGATGTTTTCGTTTAATAGATGTTTAATTCTGTTAAGCATAATTTTACCTGCTTCAATCACTGCTTTTTCGGGTTGAAACGGCGATAATCCTTCGGCGATTTCATCGGCATTAACAAATTCGCGGCAGTCTAATATATCCGGCAAAATAGTAAAAGAAGCCGTTGTTTTTCCGGCGCCATTACAACCTGCGATGACATATAAGTTCTTACTCATGTAAAAAATGCACAAAAACGTTTCGCAAATTAACACAAAATCTTCGAATATATAAGTTGTTTTGTAAAAAGTATATTTTTGCCGTCGGGTAAGTCTCCTACGATCTGCTCCCTTTTAACTCCCCCAGGACAGGAATGTAGCAAGGGCACATTGGTTGTAGCGATGCGATAGAAGTAGCTTGCCCTTTTTTATTTCAGGTAACATGTTGCTAAAAATTTACCCTCAGAACCCAAACCCGAAAGCCATTCAACAAGTGGCTGACTGTTTGCGTGATGGAGGTATCGTAATTTTTCCTACAGACACCATTTACGGAATGGGATGCGACATTTATAAGCCAAAAGCCGTAGAAAAAATCATTTCCATTATGGGAGATAAAAAGAAAAAAGACACACTTTCTTTTATTTGCCACGATTTGAGCCACTTGTCGGATTTTACCATTCCCGTAGAAAATCACATTTTTAAAGCGATGAAACGGGCGCTGCCGGGACCTTATACTTTCATCTTAAACGCTAATAACCAAGTGCC
>WQWP01000119.1 GCA_009787485.1 Lentimicrobiaceae bacterium
AGTATTTTTTTTGGGATGTTCCTCATCAAATACAATTAGTTTTCAATCAGATAATGAATATAACCAATACATAAAAGAGTATCAAAAATCGGAAATTGATAGTATTATTCAGCATCATGATTATACAATTATTTTTGGATGGACAGAATGGTGCAAGGCAAGTCATCAAGAACTTAAAAAACACTTAATCTCATTTTTAGCAGAAAAGCCTGATAGTGTTGCTGTTATTTCTATATGTTGTGCTAATGCCGATATATTGGCTAAATTTCTTGAAGAAAATGACTACAAATATCCGGTATATTTATTGGCAGATTCTTGGGCTGGATTAGACAAAGTGAAGCTAAACAGATGTTTTCATGCGTTATTTAATGGCTATAAATCGGTAAATTATGTTCCTGTAGTGTTACTATGTGATGCTCAAAAAGAAATCTTAAATTGGGATATAACGAATAATTGTTATCATGGAATTGATTATTCTATATGGCAAATAAAAAACAGCTTTTTTTGAATCTATTGAGTATTTACTCTAATCTGTTACGGCATAATAGGCTTGCTTACTATGCCGTAACATTTTGTATTCTACTTTGGAGTTGTGGAAATAATGGTAAGTCAAGGTTATTGGTTTCGGATATTGAAAATCAGTATGCAACTAATGAGATAGAAGAAGAACAAGAAATGACTATACCGGAAATATTATTTGAAAACCTTTCCCATGATTTTGGAAAAGTAATTCAAGGTGAAGAACTGAGTTTTACTTTTTCTTTTCAGAATGTTGGTAAATCAAACTTGCTTATTTATAGTGCGCAACCTTCATGTGGGTGCACATCAGTCATACCTTCAAAAGAGCCCATCAACCCGGGAGGAAAAGGAGAAATTACTATTATTTTTGATTCAAAAGAGAAAAGTGGTGAAATTATTAACCATTTAGTAGTTACTGCAAATACCTATCCGGCTCAAACTGTGCTTACAATAAGTGCAAATGTAGTAAGTCCATAGTTCATAAAAAATTACCCTATCACTTTCTCCACCCGCTGCAACAACTCCGTTTCCCTCGCCACCGCCTTATTCACAACCCCTTTCGCCTTCCCCACCATATCATCTGCATACTCCTTATCCTCCAACCCGGCAGCATTAATCCGCACATTCAAATAAGCCCCAATCACCGCGGCTTTCGCGCAAAGCACCCCCACACCGGCATCGGTTACAGAGTTAGGATTCCCTTTTTCAATCATAGCTTCGCAAAGATCAAACACTTCGTAGGCGCGCTGCACCGTTCTGAAAGGAATTTCGATAGCATATTTGGTGGCTTCTTCCATCGCTTTTTTGCGTGCTGTTTTTTCTTCATCTGTTCCGTTTGGTAATCCCATCGCATTCATTATCAGATTAAAAGAATGAGTGTCTTCATCCACTAACCAAAGCAGCTCATCTTTCAATTTTTGTCCTTGCACAGCGTAATCGGAAAACTCTTCCCAGCGCTCATCCCAGCCGGGCTTGTGAGAAGACAGGTTTGCCACCATAGTACCCAGCGCCGCGCCCAACGCGCCCATGTAGGCAGCAATAGAGCCGCCGCCCGGAGCCGGACTTTCGGAAGCAGTTTCGTTGGCAAAACCTGCGCAGGTCATATCCATCAACTTTTTAGCAGATTGGTCTTTTTCTAACAGATATTCAATCACTTTTTCTGCCGGATCGAAGGGCTTCAAATCGTCTAATCCCATGGATTTTACGGCGATTTTCATCACTTCTTTTTCGTCAATGCCCAATGAACGTTGTTGTTTCTTTAAGAAATAGTATCCGGCGTCTAATAACGCTTTTTTAGGCACAAGTCCTACAATTTCCGTGCCGGTAACGCGAATGCCGCGCTGCTCGGCTTTTGCTTTTATCTCTTCAAAAGCAACATGTAACGGTGTAGCAGAAGTATTGGTAATATTCATGGAAACTTGCGCAACTCCATATTCATCAATATACCAGCCAATTGCCTTGGTGCCTTTTAAAGTGCCCGGAATCATAATGTTGTTTCCGCGCTCATCTTTCATAATTTTTCCGGTAATGGGGTTGCCCTCTCTTTTCGGGCGTCCCATTTCGCGCACATCAAATGCGATGGCGTTGGCGCGGCGGGTGGAGGTGGTATTCAGATTGAAGTTCACGGCAATTAAAAAATCGCGTGCACTGATCGCAGTAGCGCCGCTTTTTGCCACCGATTCGTTAAATTGGGCGGGACCGAAGTCGGGTTTCCACTCGGCATCTGCCAATTTTTCTTTCAGCCCTTCGTATTCACCACGACGAACATTTGCCAAATTTCTGCGTTTTTCTTCAGAAGCTGCGTTTTCGTAGCAATAGATAGGGATGTCTAACGCGTCCCCTACCATTTTGGCTAATTTACGTGCATATTTTGCCGTTTCTTCCATCGTGATGTTGGATACCGGCACCAACGGGCACACGTCGGTAGCTCCAAATCGCGGGTGGTCGCCGTGATGTTGGCGCATATCAATCAATTCCTGCGCTTTTTTGATGACTTTAAAGGCGGTTTCCACCACTTCATCGGGCGTGCCTACGAAAGTAACTACCGTTCTGTTGGTAGAATACCCGGGATCAACATCCAAAAGCTTCACGCCTTCCGATTTTTCAATTACATCTGTTATCTGTTTGATAATCTCTAAATTACGTCCTTCGCTAAAGTTAGGAACACATTCAATTAATTGTTTCATATTTGCATAAATTTATGCGGCAAAGAAACATCAAAATTTTGATTTTATAGTATGTTTTTTAACAATCGAATGATAAATATGATACTTTCGCGTTTGATTTAAAACGAATAAAAATAATGGTATGAATTGCAACAAAAAATTAAATTTAACACATTCAACATCCAACGCTCCATGGTGGCGTATGGGATTAATTTTAGCGCTCATTGTTACTATAGGAGTTATCAATTTGGGCTGTAAGGATAATGAAGAAGAAGATGATAGCGAGTATTATGTTAAGTATGAATTAAATAGCACTGCCGATTTTCATGTAGGAGGTACACTTAATGTAACTATCAATAAAGAAGATAATAAGACCATGACCGAAAGCATTAATACGCACACACCATGGGAAACTATAATTGGACCTGTAAAAAAAGGATTTAATGCAACACTAAGCGCCCGCCATGAAGATGGGGCAGCGCGTTTGAGAATATTTACCCAAATATCTGTAAGCAAAGATGGCGCTCCGTTTATTTTAAGAAAAATAGATGATAATGAAGTCCCTAGAAATGCTGTTCAAATAAATTATACGATCAATTTTTGATGGTAATTTTTGTATTCGAAAGCTAATCCACCGGCACTTTAATTGTATAACTTTTTCCCCCATGCACCAGAAGTTTTGTGCTTCGCAACCAAGGATTTAGCTCTTTAATTTGTCTATATAAAATATTGTTTTTAGTGCAATAAGTTCTCAAATCCTCAATACTCTTTACAACAATCAACTCTTTGTAATGAATGGGTTTGTAAAATTCATGATCCGCAATCTGAATGTTATACAACTCTTGGTTTTCAAATATTAATTTATAAGCTACACAACGATTTACATAGCGCGAAGTTTCCTGATTTAAAAACAGATCCCAATAACTATCAACCTGTTGTTCGTTCATGTTTTTTAAAAGCCCGTTTTCTCCCATGTTGTACGCGGCGGCGGCTAACGACCAGCTTCCAAATTGGTTTTTAAGTTTCTTTAAATAGACACAGGCTGCGCGTGTTGCTTTTTCCAAATGGTAACGTTCATCTACATGTTCGTTAATTTCAAGTCCGTAGCTTTTGCCGGTGGCTTCCATAAATTGCCAGAAGCCTGCTGCTTTTGCCGGCGAAACCACATTTTCTAAATTACTCTCGGCAATGCACAAATATTTTAGGTCATCGGGAACGTTTTCTTCTTTTAATATTTTTTCGATGACGGGGAAAAAGCGGGTGGAGCGTTTGAGGGTTTGTAAAGTTCGGGAATGTTGGTAGCATTGGATCGTGAGTTCGCGGTCTAAGCCTTCTTTTACCCAGTATAAATGGAGAGGTACTTTTTCTCCGCAGAAATCAATTTGGTCGGGTAGGGGAGGGGATACCAATGGGTTTCCAAATCCGCAAATAA
Organism: Lentimicrobiaceae bacterium; assembly: GCA_009787485.1. Lineage (GTDB taxonomy): Bacteria > Bacteroidota > Bacteroidia > Bacteroidales > WCHB1-69 > WRNX01. The sequence goes on from WQWP01000119.1 coordinate 4,117, forward strand.
TTAATCCTAAGATGATGGTGATGATTTTTAATTTCATTTTTTTAGCACGCAGATGACGCGGATTTAATGGATTGACGCAGATTTTTAACTTTAAACTTTAAATCTTTAAATTTTTAAATTCTTCCCAGTACTTTTTTTACCGCAAGTACAACATGTGCTGCGTCCAAGCCGTATTTTTGCATTAATTGTTCCGGTGTTCCCGATTCGCCGAAGTGGTCGTTTACGGCTACCATTTCCATTGGGGTGGGAAGTTCGCGGGCTAATAGTTGGGCAATGGAGTCGCCTAAGCCGCCGTTTCTCAAATGCTCTTCTGCGGTAACCACGCATTTGGTTTTGCGGATGCTCTTTAAAATGGCTGCTTCATCCAAAGGCTTTATGGTGTGGATATTGATGACTTCTGCATCAATGTTCTTTTCTTTCAATTGTTCCGCTGCTACTAAGGCTTCCCAAACCAAATGGCCGGTTGCGATGATCGTTACGTCGGTACCTTCTTTTAAGAGCTGTGCTTTGCCAATTTCAAAGGGTTGGTTTTCAGGGGTAAAATTTGGCACTACGGGGCGGCCGAAACGTAAATACACCGGTCCCACATGTTTGGCAATAGCCAACGTTGCCGCTTTGGTTTGGTTAAAATCGCAAGTGTTGATGACGGTCATGTTGGGCAACATCTTCATCAGCCCGATGTCTTCCAATATTTGGTGTGTGGCGCCATCTTCGCCCACCGTGATGCCGGCGTGCGAGGCGATAATCTTCACATTAAGATTCGAGTAGGCAACCACCATGCGGATTTGGTCATAAACCCTTCCGGTAACGAACACGGCAAAAGAGCCGCAAAACGGAATCTTCCCGCTTAGCGCCAAGCCGGCAGAGATGCCGAGCATGTTGGCTTCTGCAATGCCCGTTTGGATAAAACGTTCAGGAAACTCTTTCTTAAAAGCATCCATTTTTAAACTGCCTGTTAAATCGGCACATAAAGCAAATACATCAGGGTTTTCCTTGCCGATTTGCAGCAGGGCTTCTCCGAATCCGGAGCGGGTGTCTTTGAAATTGAGAGGGGTCATATTTAATTACGAATTAAAAATTACGAATTAAGAGGTTAAGGTTTAAAAATTTAAGATTTAATGAGTAGTTCGGAGATTAAACTTTAACAGTAGCCAAATGTTCGCCGTATTTTTCAGTGTAAACTTCTATTTTATAGCCATCATGAAAATTTCTTTTCCAAACTAATTCTGTTATACGAACGAAGTAATTATACCAAAGTCTTTCTCCTAAAATTTCAGGGTTTAATTTATTTGTTTTTATGGCACGTTTTATTTTTTCTTCAATTGTTTTCATTATAAGTATTTTTTTAAGATTCTTTTTATTTCACTTTCAAAATCAGAGATTACTACAGTTTTTGCTTTTTCTTCTAAATTTTCAATCTCGGTCATAATAGCAGATACTTTACTTTTATCAAAAGTTGGAATTTTAATTTTTTCAATATCCTCTTTATATACATGTGGCTGCGCCTGACCTCTTTGCAATTTATAAAGTGTTTGTTGTAGCGTTTTTAGGCAGTAATAAATGAGTTTTGTTGGATATTCTGCTTCATTTATTGATTTAACAGTATTACAATCGGAAGCAAAAATTGGAATATCAAAATAATTTACAAAACCAGAATAAGCACCTGATGCACTTATTGTTACAATGTTACTATCCCTATTCGCTACATTGTGATAGTATGCAGGAGTTTGTCCACCTGCTACAACAGGAATACTCCCTTCTATTGTTTTAGACTTTGTTATAGATTTTCCTTTTTCAACAACGGCAATTTGAGATAAATTTTGAATGTTATTTGTTTCCCAAATATCAGAATAATTGATATTTATCTTTTGCTTTTTCTCTATTTTCAAATCAAAAACAGGAGATTGAAAATTAATTAAATCAACAAAATCAACATATTCAATATTTTGTTTTAAATCCGAATGTATATCTAAATTAAACTTTCTTTCAAATGCTTTATAAATGTATGTACTTGCTTTTTCGGGGTTATCAAATTTTTCATCATCAAATAGGCGTGTACATTCGCTGATTGTTTTACTTCGTTGTATTGGGTGAATTCCTTCACTGCCTCTGCGGAATGAAAATTCATATCCTAAAAACTGTTTTTCGGCATCTTTTTCGCCTGTTTTTACCAACACAACTTTTTGCGGATATGCTAAAATGAAATATAGCAGTTTTTCTTTTTCGGTTTCAAGCAACGCATCTGAAATTTCTTTGCCTGTTTTGTGTTTCAGCTTTTTGCGATATTCCTTATAGATTTCGTGATTAACAACCGCATTGTTTGGTTCTTTTTTTAGCAAAGAAACATAATCATCAAAACCGATATTTTCCCAAACATGATTTACATATTTGTTCATCGGTTTTTCAATGCCGTTTATGGTATTATCTTGATAGGTATTTAATGAATTTTCGAGGCTTGCTGCGAATTTTTGAACTTCATAATTATTTCTACGGCGCAAGAATAGCACAACTGTATTTGTACTCGTAGCCATAAAAGTATTGCTGCCTAATTCGGTAATAGCAATAATTTCAAAATATTTCAAAATAATTTCACGAGTTTTGGTATAAATTCCTTCGCTATTTAAAATGGAACTCGGTAAAATAATGCCCGCCACACCA
>WQWP01000120.1 GCA_009787485.1 Lentimicrobiaceae bacterium
AAGTGGCAGCTATGATGCGGTCTCTTCTAATGATAAAACGGATGTATTTTAACAAATTTGCTGTCATCGTTATTCCCTCCCTTCATATTGCGCTAAAAACAAATCTTCCAGCGTTTTACCTTTTGCCGCGATGTCAGACATGCAGCCGTTGAGTACAATTTTTCCTTCTTTAATAATACATACACTGTCGGCAAGCCTTTCTACTTCGCTCATAATGTGGCTCGATAACAGCACGCTGCACCCTTTGTTTTTGGCTTCCTGAACGCAATCTTGAAATACTTTTTCGAGTAATGGGTCAAGCCCGCTGGTCGGCTCATCTAATATATATAGCTCTACATCAGACGCAAACGCGGATACGAGCGCCACCTTTTGGCGGTTGCCTTTGGAATAGGTGCGGCATTTTTTAGTTGGGTCAAGTTCAAAGCGTTGCAAAAAATGCTCTCTTCTTTGTTTGTCAATATTTGCTCCGCGTAATGAGAGGAACAGGTCAATTACCTCGCCGCCTGTAAGATTATCCCAAAGATTCACTTCTCCCGGCACGTATGCGAGGCGTTTGTGCAGCTCTACCGCATCTTTCCACGCATCGCGCCCAAATATTTTGATTTCTCCCGCAGTGGCTTTCAATACGCCGAGCAGGCAACGCATGGTGGTGGTTTTTCCTGCGCCGTTGGGTCCGAGAAAAGCATGAACTTCACCTTGTTTAACCGTTATATTAACGTCGTTTAAGGCGACGAATTTGCCGAAGTTCTTTTTTAGGTTTTTGATTTGTAATACTTCCATGAAATTATTTTGTAATAAATTAGCCACAAAAATAATATAAATTTACAATAACAATATATTCACAGGACAATAATCATTAAAACGCCGAAGGCGTTCAATGTGAATAACCCCGTGCAAGGCGACAGCCGCAGCTCGGGGTATAACGACACAACTGCCTAAAAAAGAACTACGTAGTAGTTCAACTTTAGCGGTGATTTCTGTTAAACTCCTACGGAGTTTAGGAGAGTGAAAAAGCCATTCCTCTACCCCGAGCTGCGGCTGTCGCCTTGCACGGGGTTATTCACATTGCACGCCTTCGGCGTGCTGCCAAAATTTGATACAACTCACAATGCTTTCCACATCAAAACCTACTGATTTATATAGACTTATAATATCCCCGTGCTCAATGAATGTGTCCGGTAAAGCGATGGGAGAAACCTTAGTCGCATATTGTTTTTCAACGATATATTCTGAAACCTCCGAAAAAAGCCCACCAACCACCGTGCCATCTTCAACCGTAATGATAGTATGATGTGTATTGCATATTTCATCCAACATCTTCTTATCTAATGGTTTTAAAAAACGGACATCTACGTGTGTTGGAGTAATTCCTTCTTTTTCAAGTATGGCAATAGCTTGTGCAACATTGTTTCCGAGTGGTCCCAAAGATAAAATGGCGATCTCTTTGCCTTGCTTGAGCAGTTTTGATGTTCCTATTTCCAACGCTTCTAACGGCGTTTTCCAATCTACCAATACGCCTGTGCCGCGTGGGTAACGGATGGCAAACGGTTGTTTTCTTTCCTTGTAAGCGGTAAACATCATATTGCGCAACGCTGCCTCATTGAGAGGGGAAGCAATGATCATATTGGGAATGGTGCGCAAAAATGCCAAGTCGAAAGCGCCGTGATGGGTGGGTCCGTCCTCCCCTACCAAACCGGCACGGTCAATACAAAAAATAACCGGAAGTTTTTGCAGTGCTACATCGTGAACGACTTGGTCGTAACTGCGTTGCAAAAACGAGGAGTAGATGTTGCAAAACGGGATGTAGCCCGCCGCCGCAAGCCCCGCCGCAAAAGTAACAGCATGAGGCTCGGCAATCCCCACATCGAATACGCGATGGGGAAGTTTTTCGCGCATAATCGTTAACGAACATCCGGTAGCCATAGCCGGCGTGATGCCCACCACTTTATCATCAATTTGCGCCAATTCCAAAATCGTTTCTCCAAAAACAGTTTGATATTTCGGAGGCTTGTTTTGCTCATCAGGCACAATGAGTTCGCCTGTTTCCGGGTCATAATTTCCGGGAAAGTGATAGGTAACTTGGTTTTCTTCAGCTAATTGCAACCCTTTGCCTTTTACAGTAACAATGTGTAATAATTTGGGGCCGTGTATCTCTTTTAAATTAGTTAGAATACGCACCAATTTTACCACATCATGTCCATCTGCCGGACCAAAATAACGAAATCCAAGTTGTTGAAAAAGATTGCTTTTGCTTACAATTTGACCTTTAATGGCATTTCCGAATCGGCTGACTGTTTGTGTAATAAATTTGTTGGAATTTAAAAACCTCCAAAGTCCTTTTTTTACACGATTATATGATTTTGAGCTGGTAATGCGCAGCAAATATTGGCTCATGGCGCCCACATTTTTATCAATAGCAATACGGTTATCGTTGAGGATGACCAACATATTCTCCTGTTCGCCTCCGGCTTGATTCATGGCTTCAAAAGCCATTCCGCCGCCTATGGCACCATCGCCGATTACGGCAATGTGCTGTTGGACAGTATTTTCTGCTAGACGCGCCGCGGTTGCCATGCCCAAAACGGCAGATATAGAAGTAGAAGCGTGTCCTGTACCAAATGCATCGTATTCACTTTCATTCATTTTAGGGAATCCGCTCATACCTTTATGTTTTCTATTGGTAGCAAAGCGGGTTTTTCTTCCGGTAATAATTTTGTGCGCGTAGGCTTGATGGCCAACATCCCACACTAACTTATCGTTCGGCGTATCAAATACATAGTGAATAGCTATGGTAAGTTCAATCGTGCCCAAACTTGCGCCGAGATGTCCGGGGTTATTTGCCGATTCCGTAATGATAAACCGGCGCAGTTCATCACATAATTGCGGTAGTTTTACTACAGGTAAATTTCGTATATCTGCAGGAAATTGCACCTTGTCTAATAAAGCGTACATCGGAGTGTCTGCCATGAATAGAAGTGTTTAGTATTGTTCTTTTTCATTAGGGAAGTTGCGTTGTTTAACATCATTAATATAATGAGTAACGGCGCCGATAATCTCTTCCGAAAAATTGTGATAGCGGCGCAGAAAACGTGGCGAGAACTGCTGGGAATAGCCCATCATGTCGTGATACACAAGCACTTGTCCGCTGGTGTCAGGACCGGCGCCAATGCCAATCGTGGGAATGGTGATGCTTTCCGTAACTTGTTTCCCGATGGCGGCAGGAATTTTTTCCAACACTAAAGCAAAACAACCGCGTTCTTGTAAAACTCTCGCATCTTCTAAAATTTTGTCTATCTCTTTTGTGGTGGTCGCGCGCACCGTGTAAGTTCCAAATTTGTTGATACTTTGCGGGGTTAAGCCCAAATGTCCCATCACGGGGATGCCGGCGCATAAAATCCGGTCAATGCTTTCGCATATTTCTTCACCCCCTTCCATTTTTACCGCATCGGCACCCGATTCTTTCATAATTCTGATGGCAGAAACTAACGCCTCTTTCGAATCGCCCTGGTAGGTGCCAAAAGGCAAATCTACCACGACTAAAGCGCGTTCTACCGCACGCACTACAGAGGAAGCGTGGTAAATCATATCGTTGAGTGTGATGGGCAGCGTGGTTTTGTACCCCGCCATCACGTTGGCGGCAGAGTCGCCCACTAAAATTACGTCTATTTTTGCCTCATCCAACAAGCGCGCCGTAGAAAAATCGTACGCCGTAAGCATGGCTATTTTTTCACCTTCGTTGCGCATGCGTTGCAACACGTGGGTTGTTACTTTAGTAACATTGCGGTATAGATATTGACCTTTCATAAATGATTTTGTTAGAAGCGCGAAAGTAGAAAAATATTAGAGATGTATAACTGACCTGATTGGTATGTATAGTTTTTTATAAATTTGCAGCCAAATTATGACCGAAAAGCTAGTCGGTCAATAGTGATAATTTTACATACATTTTTTTTAAAAACTATTTTTGCCGACACTAAAAAAGAGTTAGACCCTAAGACCAAAAAATGCCCCTCCCTCCAACCTATTATCTCAACTCCGACGTCGTCTTCCTCGCCAAAGACTTAATCGGAAAATACCTTTTCACCAAAATTGACGGGCAACTTTGCGGAGGCATTATCACAGAAACAGAAGCCTATAAAGGCATTGGAGATCGGGCATGTCACGCTTTCGGAGGCAGAAGAACGGCACGCAACGAGATGATGTACGCTCAAGGCGGCGTGGCATACGTGTACCTATGCTACGGCATTCACCTTTTGTTGAACGTGGTTACCAACCAGAAAGATACGCCCGATGCCATACTGATTCGCGCCATTCACGCCACACACGGAGCCGAACTCATGCTGAAACGCACCGGAAAACCACAAATGAGCCCGCAGGTTACCGACGGACCGGGGAAAGTAACCAAAGCCTTAGGCATTACCCTTGCTGATAACGGCGAATCGCTTCAAAATAAACGGATTTGGATTGAAGACAGGGGGTTAGACTTATCGAAAATGGAAATTTTAAGTACACCAAGAATTGGGGTGGGGTATGCGGGGGAAGACGCTCTCTTACCATATAGATTTTTGAACCAGGATTTTTAAATAATCTTGGTAATCTTGTGCATCTTGTAAAAATCTTGGTTCAAGACTACCAAATACAAGCATCTGCCTCCATCCATCTGTTCTGCGCCCGTAGCGTCTGCTCAATCACATCGCGCACACAGCCGTACCCGCCGTTGGCAAACGAAATATATTCCGAAATTTCTTTGATTTCTGTGCATGCATCTGCCGGACAGCATTTTAATCCGCAAATTTCCATTAAGTCATAATCAGGAATATCATCGCCCATGTACAAAATTTCTTCAGGATTGAGGTTGTTCTTTTTTATATATTGATGAAAAACCTCCACCTTATCATGCACTTTAAGGAATATCTCAATGCCTTCAAACCTTTGGTAACGCAAGCGCATAGATTCTCCAATGCCACCGGAGATAATTGCCACGCGGTAGCCTTTTTTTAAAGCGTATTGCATTGCATAGCCGTCTTTTACGTTGGTGGCGCGCATTTGCTCGCCATCGGGCAACACCCAAATTTTTCCATCTGACAAAACGCCGTCAAAATCGAAAATAAATGTTGTAATTTTTGGTAGTTTTTCTCGATAATTATGCATATTGATTTTTTTTATCTAAAGTTCCGTCAGTTAAAACTGACGGCAATTATTTCCAACCGCCGCCGAGTGAGCGGTAGAGTTCTATTTTAGCGTAAGTATTTTGTAAATAATATCGCACTAAGCCCACAGCAGAGTTTAATGCATTATCTTGTGCAAAAAGCAAATCCAGATAGCTTGCTTTACCGCTTTTCAACAATTCTAAAGAGCCGGAAATCGCATGGTTTAATTGTGCTACCTGTAATTTTTGATTTTCGATACTCTCTTTTGATAACAGATATGTGATGAATGCATCCGAAACCTCGCGCTGAGCGGCGAGCATCGTATATTCGTAATTATAAATGGCTTGCAGTTTATTTTCGGCGGCCACATTGCGTTGCGTTTTCAATTGTCGTTGGGCAAAAATAGGAGCGGTTAAACCGGCTAATAATTGCCCCACAAAAGATTGTGGAAAAGAAAACCAGTTGGCAAAATTAGTCGCATCAAAGCCAATGTTTCCTGAAATGACCAACGACGGATACATGGCAGCCCGCGTGTAATTCCATTGTTCATGCGCGGCAATCAGCGCTTTTTCTGCGGCTACCAAATCGGGACGGTTGGCTAAGAGTTGCGCCGGAATACCGGTTTGCAGATAATCTACTTCGCCAAATTGCGCATCGAATATGGTGCTCCGTTTGATTTCCATAGGAGGTTTCCCGAGCAAAACCGCAATGAGATTTTCAGTAGTTTGAATATTGATTTTAACCTGTGGGATAGTAGCCAACGTATAATAATATTGTGCAGCGCCTTGGTTTACAGAAACTTCATTCGTTTTTGCAGCTTCTTTTAAGGCTTTCAACACTTCCAAGCTCTCTTCCCGTGTTTGTGCCGATGCTTCATAGATCTGAAGTTCATTATCATACGAAATAAGTGCATAATAGGCGGAGGCAATGGCAGCAATCAATTGCGTTTGCATTGCCTGATAATAGGCTTGCGATTGCTCTAATTGTGCTCTGGCGCTTCGTTTGGCTGAGGCTAATTTCCCCCAAATATCTATTTCCCAAGTAGCGGCTACAGCAGGAGACTGAACTAACGTGTTGGCTTGCAATGATAACATGCCTACCGGTTTTAACGTTCCGCCGGCATTTACCCCTTTAATTCCCATTCCCAAATTCGCCCCGACAGAAGGCGCAAATGCTGCTTTCGACCTTTTCAGATACTCTTCGGCGGCACGCATTTGGCTTTCGGCTTTTTTAATATCAAAGTTGTTTTGTAATGCCGTATCAATCAATGCAATTAAATAAGGATCTGCAAAAAAAGTACGCCAATTTACAGTAGCAAAATTGGTGGTAGCTGTTTCAACATTTCGGTATTTTTCGGCTTGGCTTGAGAGTTCAGGGCGTGTGTACTTTTTAGTAACGCAAGCGGTAAATGTTAATGTTACCAATAATATTACGAAAAAGGAGTAGATTTTTTTCATGTTATAAAAAACATAATATAAATTGCAACGGCAAAAATAAGGATTTAATTGAATTTTCGTTTAATTTTATTCTCGCAAAGACGCGAAGGCGCAAAGAGAAAGAACTTTGCGCCTTCGCGTCTTTGCGAGAATTTACATTCCCAATCAGAACTGCTC
>WQWP01000121.1 GCA_009787485.1 Lentimicrobiaceae bacterium
AAATCAATGAAGCATAAACCGATCGTTTTAATTTTTATATTTTCGCCAAAAAAATTATTCACTAAAAAATAAATATTATGAATTTAGATTTATCAAAACTTGAAGGAAAATCTTTTGAGAAAAAACTAGAAGTGTGGGCAGAGGAAGTAGCCACAAAGTGCCACGACTATGCGCTAAAAAATGATGTGGATTTTTATGTATTTCAATCATCTTTACCAGAAAAACCTAACCCCGATTTACTCATTGTTGGCATAAATCCGGGAGGACATGTAAGTTATAAGGAGAAAATGAAAGAAAAAGGGAAAGAAAAACGAACTTGGCAAGATTTAGCACAGGGTTTTAATACCTATTCCCGTAAACCGTATTGGGAAACCTCAAACGCAAATAATTATGTAATGCGAAGAGCTTTGGTCGGAACGCACGATTATGACAATGTACCGTCAAATGGAAATTGTATTTTTTTCAATGAAAAACTTTTCAATATTTTAGACAATGCTGTTATTATGAATATGTACTATTTTAATACGAAAAAAGAAAGCGACATTGAAAAAATGTGCCAAGAAGATGAATTGAAATATTGTAAAGAAAAAACACTTGAGCTTATTGAAATGTTGAATCCGAAAAATATTTTATTTTTTACTACATCGGGAAAAAACCTCTTTTTAATGGAAGTTAAAAAAATCAAAAACATTGGTTCTTTTGTAAAATCGGGCGAATTAGAAGGCAGAACTGTTTATGCAATACCACATCCTTCTGGTTGGCGTTGGAAAGAAGGAAATAGAGTAAAAACAGGCGAAATGTTAGACAAAGTTTTGTAAGCAATAGCATAATGAAAACCTTTAAATGCTGGCTCATCGCCAATTTTGAGATATTTATGCTACTGCTTACGGCAATTACAGGCAGTATTATCTTTTGGGGGTTTTCAGGAATAGGAGAAGAAACAGCCTTCTCTGCATATTGCAGTATATTGCTTGTATTATTGCTGACCATTCCCACCAAACGGGGCGCTGTGCAGCTTGGAAAATACATACTTATGCTCGGCGGTATGATTCTTTTGACGTGGGGAATAAGAAACCAAGGTTGGATAGACGATGTTGCAGATAAAGAGCTGTTTAACCGCTTTATTACATGGTTTTGGAGTGTTTTTTCTATTGCTACTGCCATAAGCGCTTGGCTGGCTTATTATACTTATGTCAATATAGATGAGGTGGTTTCGCTCCGTATGTTGTACAGAAACAGCGAGGTAAGCCTTTTTGAATTTTCTTTGCTTTATACATTGGACAGGTTTTGCAGTATTACGCTTTCAATTGTTGCCTGTGCATTGCAACTTATCTTTCTTATTTTCTCAATACGCCTAAATTTATAAATATGGATACAACAAGTTGCGTTATATTTCTCAAATCATATAAACAAGACATATTGGGAAAGGATATTAAAGAAATTGAAAAAAATGATTATAATTTGCGAGCTGCCTTAATTCCATTTCTTCCTGAAAATGCGCTTGATGAAGTGGTGGCAATGCTTCAAAAATACTCGATTCATTTGCATATAGTGCCTTGTATATCCATAAGAAGGTGTCCCCCACGAGGTTTGTTTTCCTATGGTTATTCTAGTCCACATTCAATTTATATCAAAAATGACTTGGACAAGGACACTTTTTTACAAGTATTTTTGCACGAATACGCGCATTTGTTAACGCACCTAAGTTTTCCACATTCGGGTTCTCATAATTATGAATTCTATTTTTGTTTCTGTAAACTAATTCGTGAATTCTTCCAAAAAAAAATTATTTCAGAAGATTCGTCCTATTTCAACTTTAAAGGCTCACTTTTCCTTAATAATAGGAGTCACAATGAAATTCTCGCTTTGGTTTCAGGTGCATTCTATCTAAAAACAATACGAGTAGATAGTCAATTTGAATACAACAAAGAATCTTTTGTGCGAGGCAAGGGACAACAAGGAAAAATCCGCTGTGTAAAACTGTCTGACAATATGATATTTAGATTAGAGCCGGATACACAGGTTGAGCCGATATTAGATTTGATATGGTAAAGAATTGTTTGAAAAACAGATAGGACTAAATACTAAAAAAGGTATTGAAAGAGGAGTGGCGGTCGCCATTTTGGCTTCGGGCTTATCTACGCTCCAATTCGGACAAATGTGCTTGGCAGGAAAAAAAGTTGTTGGACAGGACATCGGAACTTGACCGAAAAACACCGTTATCGGACAGGTTCGTGGGAAGGCTGCTACTGCCCACAACAAGCGGTTTTATGAGATGTCGGCAATTCTTCCAAAATACCATTTGGAAAGTTACAACGAACTTTTAAAACGTATTTGTGTAATTGAAAAATTTAATGTAATTTCGCAACGAAAATATTAACACATGAATTATGGAATCAACAATTGACCAATTGCGGGAAATTAGAGATAAAATGAGTGCAGAAACTCAAAACATGAATTTTGAGGAATTGAAAAGATATGTTGAATATCAATTACAAAACTCAATGTACTCTAAAACAGTTTGGATCTAAAAGAATTCAAACAATTGAAAAACAGTAATATATAAAAATTAGACAAAATGGGTGAAATAATTACAGCTAAATAAAAGAATATACCCATGGCAGATTTATTAAAAAACATGTTAAATTACGACTCGCTTCGCAAGTTTGCGTTGGTTATTCAATCATCTTATAACCAATTTCAGGTAGATGAATTTATAACATCGATAATGGACGAAACGTGGGACGATTTAGAGTTAATGGCTCGAGGTCGCAAGGTTAGCACAACCTTGGGAGAGTATCTGCCTAAAGATTACAAAGAAGCCATTGACATTGTTGACAAAGTGATTGCGAAATGCGAAGGCTTTCCACGATTTTGTTTTACCGGCTTTGTTGAAATATACGGACAAGATGAAAAAGATTGGGACATATCAATCAATGCCATGGAAAAATATACGCAATATGCGTCTTTTGAATTTACAGTAAGACCGTTTATCATTAAACATGAAAAACGTATGATGGCGCAGATGTATGCCTGGTCTAAACATGAAAATGAACATGTTCGCAGGCTTTCCAGCGAAGGCTGCCGTCCTGCTTTGCCATGGGGGCAGGCTTTAAATAAATATAAAAACGATCCAACGCCTGTTCTGCCCATATTGGAACAACTAAAAACCGACCCGTCGCTGTATGTGCGAAAGAGTGTTGCCAATAATTTGAACGACATTTCCAAAACACACCCTGATTTAGTTGTAAAACTCGCAAAAGAGTGGTATGGTAAAAATGAGCACACCAATTGGATCGTAAAGCATGGCTGTAGAACGCTGCTCAAAAAAGGTAATCGTGAGGCGCTTGCTATTTTTGGATGCGATGACGTTGCTTCTGTAGATGTTAATAATTTTACTTTGGGAACAAAATCTATCTCGATAGGGGAGGAAATCGCTTTTTCATTTGTAGTTTCAGCAAAGGAAGCAACAAAAGTAAGATTAGAATATGGAATTGATTATGTGAAATCTAACGGGAAAAGAAACAGAAAGATTTTTAAAATATCAGAAGTTTCATTGAAAGAAAACGAGAAGAAGTCTTACACGAAAAAACATTCTTTTGCAGATGTAAGTACAAGGAAGCACTATCCCGGAACCCATTCAATTACGCTTATTGTCAATGGTGTGGAGCGAGGCACGCTGGATTTTGAATTATTAAAATAAATTAACCGCCCTGTTTCTCCGTCAAATACTTCCAAAATCTCTTAGGCATAAACTGCCGCTGCAACCGCAAATTTTTCCGCTCTTTAATGGATATGGAGCGCAAATAGTGCCGCCACCCGCTTTGAAAGTACAACTCATTTTCGGCAAGTGCTTCGCGATGCAGTTTGCCGGTTTGAAGATTTATTTTTAAATCTTCAAAATGAATAACTTCTGTTTTGTGCAAATTGTAATACAATGCGTATTTGCGTTTTATGTCGTAAATGATCCATTGTTGGTCGGCAAAACGGTCTTCAAAATGATCGGCAACCATAGGCAATACATCAAACAAAGGCTTGATTGCCGCAAAATAGAATCCATCTGCCGTTTTTTGGAAACGTACGAATTGCCGCATCCTTTCCGCTTCCCGTTGCACTTTCCTGAATATTTTAGATAATTCCAACACATCGGGATCCGCAAAATTCAACTCTATAGATTTGGGAGCCTTAAAAGATTTGCAGATATAATTGAACTCCAACATCTCTATTCCCTCTAATTCCGATAACCAACAAGTAAACAGCATTTGAACAGCAGATTCTGAAATTTTTTTCCGCAACCCGGCTACCACGCGGTTGGCTTTCTGTTCATCGGTTACTACATGGTAGTTTTCTGTAAAAAGAACAGAAACTTCCTGTTTGAAAATCTGTTGCGGGAATTGCTTTCTGTCGAATGCGTCAAAAACACAAGTCAGGAGTCCCTCAAAAGAGCCGTCGTAGGTAAAGGATAGTTCCGGTTGTATTCTATATATTTCCTTTTCTGCCATTTCTTATTTATTTACAATACCTTTGCACTCCGGATAATTACTGCAACCCCAAAACTCTTTGCCGGCATTCCTCCCAGAAGTCGCTTTGCGCAAATACATTACACACCCACATATTGGACAACTCGGCGCATCTGAGTTTTGCATTTTGGCATTAACTCTAATTTGCGTTAACGTCTCCCTGAAACCACCATCTTGCTCAAATTCATTTACTTGTTGCGAAATTTGCTTAGAAAGCATAAAAATACAGCGCATTAGCAAAATCAACAAGCAGTTTGCAACAATAACGTCGTCATCAGACAAAAGCCATTTTTCAAATTTTTTCTGTTGATTTAAAATGTGAACGCAAGAATCATGCATCCAATCGGTTCCGTAAAGGGGTTTATCAAAACGAATTTGCAGTATTTTTTTTGCTTCTTCCGAATCTCTATGCCAAGGCACAAGCCCTTTTCGTAACAGCCACTTTTCGTAATCGCTTGACAATTCGTCTAAACTCGCTTTGGCAACATCTGTCAGTTTCATTTCGGTTTCTTTGGAAGTTCCCGCACGCGCCGAACCTTCAACAATGTTTGCTTTTCCTGAACGAGCCGCTTGCGTCATTTGACTGTACTGTCTGCCGGTTGGATCAAGTTTTCTTGTGAGAAACTTCTCGCAAAAAACATCTGTGCCAAGTTGAATAATGCAAGCCATTACCCAAGAGTCCAATCTTCTGTAGCCTGCTGTTGTGTTTAGTGTTGCCATGTTTGTCAGTTTTTTTTTATTTTATTTTATCGAATTATTCGAGTATTACGAATTATTTGAATTGTTCGAATTATTTTGAAAATTATTGATTACACATAACATCTATGAAAATAATTGCAACTGGTTTTTATCTTTATTTTTTTTCTGTTTATTCCCCACAAACAATTGTCTCAAATTCTCAGGCTGTATTTCTTGAATTGTAAGCATCGGCAACTCGTTACAAATAATGAAATATTTTGCCCGCTTGATTACCACGCCCATTTTTTTTAGATGCTCCAACGACAAATGTCCGTAGCGGCGGGAGGTTACGATCAGTTTTGCCGATTTAACGCCCACGCCGGGAATGCGCAAAAGCATCTCGTAAGGCGCCCTGTTTATGTCTATGGGAAACAGTTCGGGATGCCGCAGTGCATAAGCCAATTTGGGGTCTAACTCTAAATCCAAATCGGGATATTGCTCATTTACAATTTCATCTACGTTAAACTGATAAAACCGGAGCAGCCAATCGGCTTGGTACAACCTGTTTTCCCGCACAAGAGGCGGGGCAGAAAGCGCCGGAAGTCTTGTATCGGAAAGATTAACAGGAATATACCCTGAATAATACACGCGCTTCATGGAAGGTTGCTGATACAGGAAATTAGCTAAATTCAATATCTGCCGGTCGCTTTCGGGCGATGCACCGATTACCATTTGCGTACTTTGCCCGGCCGGCGCGTACAGCTTAGCATGGCGATACTTCTTCTTCTCTTCCTTGCTCTCCAAAAAATGCTGATGAATATAACCCATCGGGGCTAATACGCTTTGATAATCTTTTTGAGGCGCAATCAGTTTCAGGCTTTCTTCCGATGGTATTTCAATATTAACGCTCAGGCGGTCGGCATACAATCCTGCCTGCGCCATCAGCTCGGGGCTTGCTCCCGGAATTGCTTTCAAATGGATATATCCGTTGTATCTATGAATGGTGCGCAAATCTTTGGCAACGGCAACCATGCGTTCCATGGTATAATCGGCATTGCGCACCACGCCAGAGCTTAGAAAAAGTCCTTCAATATAATTGCGGCGGTAATATTCAATAGTCAAATCCACGATTTCCGAAACGCTGAATGTAGCGCGCGGCACATCGTTGCTCGCCCTGTTCACGCAATAAGCGCAGTCGTAAATGCAGTGATTGGTCAGCATGATTTTGAGCAAAGAAACGCACCGGCCATCTTCCGTAAAACTGTGGCAAATTCCCCATCCTGCCGCCGAGCCGATCCCTTTGGCGCTATTCTTGCGCGTAGTGCCGCTCGATGCACAAGAAACATCGTATTTGGCTGCCTCTGCCAAGACTTGCAGTTTATCGAAGGTAGCGGAGGTCATTGAATAATAAGGATAAAGTTCTTTTTCATCTTTAAAAGATTTTGGCAAAAGTAATAGAATTTTTATTTTTTGATTTTGTTAATTTCTAATAAATTGAACAAAATAACGTTTATATACAGCCAAACCAAAA
>WQWP01000122.1 GCA_009787485.1 Lentimicrobiaceae bacterium
AAATTTCAATTTTTGATGGTTAAAAATGAGGGAGGTTACTTTTTAAAAATGCTAATTTTTGAATGTAAGCAATTGAATCACAATGGCAAAAAACTAAAATTAGATTTTAATCGGACAATAGTGTAAAATTATTATTATGAAAAAAATTGTACTTGCATTATTATTCGTTTTCATAACATCTTTTGCGTTTGCCCAAGATGTTATTATTACCAAAGAAGGAAATAAAATTGAATCCAAAGTTTTGGAAATCAATGAATTTGACATTAAATACAAAAGCTTTGAGAACCTTGATGGTCCTGTTTACACCATGAAGAAAACCGAGATTGCTACTATTATGTATGAAGGCGGGCAAGTGGATGTTTTTAATCTGGATATGAACACTGCTCCGGTGCAACAAGTTACTCCAAATAATACAATTTATTATACCCAAGCAGATTATGAGAAAGCGAAGCGATTGAGAGATGCAGGAATTGGTTGTTTTGTGGGCGGTATGGCGGCAGGTACCATAGGTTGCATCTTGATTGTTGCTGGTGCTTGGAGCCTTAATGGCTTTCCGATTCTTGCAGGTGGAGTATTACTCTATGCCAGTATTCCTGTTACAATTGCCGGTATTGTTATGTGGCCGGTCGGGCAATCCCGAATGAATACGATAAGGCGATTTAATCCCAATGGTTTTTCTTTATTTGAAAATGAAAAAGTGCAGTTGAATTTGGCGGGTAATGGGCTTAGGTTGAATTTTTGATTTTAATCACGCAAAGACGCGAAGACGCAAAGTTTTTATCTCTGCGTCTTTGCGCCTTTGCGTGAATTCGTAATTTTATCCGACATATAGGAAGACCGCACCAACGGCGCACTCTCCACATGCCTATACCCCAATTCTAAAGCATACATCTTATAATCATCAAACTGTTCCGGCGTAACATACTCCGCAACCGCAATATTATTCTTAGTAGGCTGCAAATACTGCCCGATAGTAACAATGGAAGTCCCCCCATTTCGCGCATCCGCCAAGGTTTGGCGCACTTCTTGTTCAGTTTCCCCAAGTCCAACCATGATGCCCGTTTTGGCTAATATTCCTGAAGCTGCAATTTGCCTTAAGGTTTCCAAACTGTTTTTGTAAGTAGCTTTGCTTCTGATTAATGGCGTTAACCGTTCTACTGTTTCTAAGTTATGCCCGATAATATTCGGTTTAAAGTCGATTAAAGTCGAAAGTAATTCGTTTTGATAATCCGGGATTAGCAATTCGATGATAGTGTTCGGATTTCGTTCGCGTATTTTACGCACGGTTTCTGCCCAGTGCGTCGCGCCTTTATCCGGTAAATCATCTCTGTCTACAGAAGTTATAACACAATGTTTGAGCTTCATTAAGAACACGCTTTCTGCCACTTTTTCCGGCTCCGAATGATCTAACGGCAGCGGTTTTCCCGATTTTGTGGCGCAAAACTTGCAACTTCGCGTACAAATATCGCCCATAATCATGAACGTGGCGGTTCCTCTACTCCAGCACTCACATTGATTCGGACATTTGCCACTGCTGCAAATAGTATGTAAATGATTTTCAGCGACAATCTTCTTCACGAAAGCAAAGTTTTCCGTATTTTCGATTTTTATTTTTAACCAATCGGGTTTGCGTACAATGTTCATTTCTAAAATTTGCGCAAAATTATAGCTTTATTTTTTCATTACCCCTTGACAAATCTATTTTTTGATTGTATATTTGCCGCACTAATTACTCCTCCTCAAACTCACTTTACTATGGAAACTACAGAAGTTTTACACATTGAAAATCAAACAAATAAAAAAGAAACAAAAAACACAGAGCAGGATGATACTAAAAGCAGATTGAGTAATTTTTGTTTAGATGTTGCGAAATATACGCTTACAGGTATATTTTTCACGTCGATAGTTGGTTTGATAAAAAGTGAAACTTGGGCGATTCTATTTAGCATGTTTATGGTAACTATTTTTATGTCAATTGGAATAACTTTAAATAAACTCAAATAATTATGGATGCTTTTTTTGAAAATTTTGATCCCTTATACGGCTACCTTGGCGTAGGATTTTGCTATCTTTTTGCGCTCGGCTTGTTTATATGCATAAAAACAAAAAAAGGCAGAAAATTCTTAGGAATAGAATAAGTTCGATTCTTACCGGCGAATTACTATCTTTGCCGCATGAAAAAAATCATCTGTTTCGGAATTGTTTTGGTCGTTTTTTTGTGTGCGTGCAGAAGACCGGAACAATTTCCCATTATTCCTGAAATAAAACTTATTAGCTTTGACACATACCCAACTACAGATACTACTAACGGAGCTATTCTTGTTTTCTATTTTCAAGACGGAGACGGAGATCTTGGATTAAATAATACGGATAATCGCCCTCCGTTTGACACAGCATCTATTTATTATTACAACTTTTTTTGTGATTATTACGAAAAACGAAACGGTATTTTTGAAATCGTTGACTCTGTTGAAACTCAGGTCGGCATTCAGCCTTTTAATTTTAATGCACGCATTCCCCGATTATCTTATTTACCTGAAGAATCAATTAGTGGAGAAATATATATAAAAATGCCTTTCTACTTCTTTGACACGGCACCTGACACTACTCAAATTAAATTTTATATCGTTGATAGAAAACTACATCATAGTAATATTGAAGAAGCAATTATGATTAAGAAATAAAGCACGCAGATGACGCAGATGAAACAGATTTTCGCAGATATAAATCTTAAATTTTAAATCTTTAAATTTTTAAATCTAAAGTATGAATATAGCCGAAATTATTAAAAAAGCCCTTCAAGAAGACATCGGTAGCGGCGACCACTCCTCGCTTGCCGCTATTCCCGAAGATGCCAAAGGGAAAATGAAACTGCTGGCGAAAGAAAACGGCATTATCGCCGGCATTGAAGTAGCCAAAGAAGTGCTGAGACAAATAGACCTTTCTATTTCTATAAAATGCTTTAAAAAAGATGGCGATGAAATTACGTTAGGAGAGGTCGTGTTTGAATTGGAGGGTTTGGCGCGAAGTATGCTCACCGCAGAAAGAACACTGCTCAATTTTATACAACGTATGAGCGGCATTGCCACTGCCTCTAAACGATATGTGGATGCCATAAAAGGTACAAAAACAAAGATTTTAGACACACGTAAAACGACCCCCAACCTGAGAGAACTTGAAAAATATGCCGTAAAAACCGGAGGCGCCGAAAACCATCGTTTCGGACTGCACGATATGATTATGTTGAAAGACAACCATATTGATTTTGCAGGCGGCATTGAAAAAGCCATTGATGACACGCACGAATACTTGAAAAAGAACGATTTGAATTTGAAAATCGAAATTGAAACCCGCACATTGGAGGAAGTAAAACGTGTAGTAAAACACGGAAAGATAGACAGAATTATGTTGGATAATTTTACGCCCGAACAAATAGAAGCAGCTTTAGTATTGATTGATGGAAAGTATGAAACCGAGGCTTCCGGCGGCATCACGCTGGCAAATATCAAAGAATACGCACAAACCGGAGTAGATTACATCTCTATCGGCGCTTTAACGCATCACATAAAAAGTTTAGATTTAAGTTTAAAATTCACTGCCCGGTAATGCTGCAATCGAAAATCTCTTTCAAAGTTCGTACATGGTGGGCTGCTTTTGTCCAACGCCCGTTTATACATAGATCTATTACGTTTATGAAACAGTTGGTGCTTCCTGGGTTTCAAAAAATTCCCTTTTGGGATGTGATGAAATTCTTTGTAGAGTCGTTGGCACGAGGCATCTTTTTTCAGCGGGCAGCCGCTATGACCTACTACATCTTTATAGCGTCCATTCCATTATTTATGGCATTAATTGCACTGTTGTCATTTATGGGACCTCAGTTGCAAGCCAATCTGTTAGAGTTTATACACGAAGCCGTTCCCGAATATTTATGGCCCGCCGTGCATAAAATTGTGGATGGTTTAGTGCAGCATCATAGCGGAACTATTTTATATCTATCACTTACTTTGGGTATTTATCTTACTTTTTTAAGCGTTAATGCTATTGTAACAACTTTAAACATAAGTTGTTTTGATATTGAACGGCGCAAAGGCATCAAACAGCTTCCCATTAGTTTTGTCATGGTAGTTGTTTTTTTAACCGTGATTATTGCTGCATGCGGTATTTTTATCGGCGCTTCTTTATTGGTAAATTATCTGGCAATCACTGTCTTCGGATCTGAAATCTTAGCCCAGTATATTATTGCTTTTATAAAATGGTTGATGTTATTTGTACTGCTTTACCTGTTTTTGGCGGCACTATTTTATTTTGCGCCCTATAACAAAAAGCATTTCAGATTTTTCTCTACCGGCGCATCGTTTTCTACGATCCTGTTAGTTATGCTGTTATATGCTTTGAATTTTTATTTTTCAAATTTTTCCGCTTATAATTTAATATATGGCTCTATTGGCGCTTTGCTCCTCATTATGTTATGGCTGTACTGGAGTTGCATGGCAATTCTCATTGGCTTCGACCTCAATGTAAGTATCTCTGTAGCTAAAGATCAACGAAAAAATGAACATGAAAAACTAAGAATTATAAGCGTTGTTAGAGAATAATTTATTTTTTTACCAATTTATTTTAAAATAAAACAAAAATTTATATTTTTGCACACTTGTTAAATAACGAAAATTGAAAACCTTAATTTATTAACCAAAATTTTTTAATTATGAAAAAAACATTATTTTTTATCATGGCTTTGGCTTTGTGTACCTCTTTGATGGCACAAGACTTCAGAAAACCGATTAACGTAAAACATCAAGCAGTTCCGATACTCAATGGAGCAGAAGTTGGGGTAGGTACTGATGCTGTTTCTACTATTCCAACGCAACGTGGCAGTATAGTGCAAAACGGCCCCGGTTACTATCTCGAATGGGTTGGATTAACTTGTTACAATCTACCCTCTAACAGTCATGCACGTAACACGATCTCTTTCAGACCAAATTCACAAGACGCTGCACTTGTTTGGACTACAGCAACCGACAACGATTCTCGTGGAACAGGCATAAATTATTACGACATGGCATCCAGAAGTTGGGGTGGTGTGATGCCTGGTGACATAAGAGTTGAATCAGTGCGTACAGGATGGGGAGGCCACGCATTTACCAGTCAAGGAGAAATCGTAGTGTCACATAATGGGTTAGCCAGTGATCAGGCAGGTATTGTTGTGAATACCAAAGATAATTTTGGAGATGCCTCATGGACAGAATATGTTCTTAAATGCTCTCCCTATTCCATGAATACATACGAATCAACCGGTATTCAGTGGCCCGCTATTGCAGCTAATGGCAATACTGTTCACTTAATTGTTGTAACAGAACAAATCTCGCAAACCGATCCCTGCGCAGAACTTACTTTCGGATATAAGATAGGCGATGACTTTTTTAGCTCCGCTCCTCTATATTATCGCTCTTCTGATGGTGGAAAAACCTGGGATATTAAAGAACGCAATTTCTTAGCCGAAGGAATGTCAGTAGATGAAATGAAAGAAGTTGGAGGCGATAGCTATAGTTTAGCAGTAAGAGGTGATCATGTGGTGTTTCTTTATAAATTCAACGGTGGTCTTTCCTATATGGAATCAGAAGATAATGGAAATAGTTGGGTAAAGAAAGTAATACTTCACGATGAAAATTTTCACGGCACCCCGACAGTAGATTTAGAACCTCGTTTGACACCTAGTACCTGCGCTGTTTTTATTGACGAAAATCACAAAGTACATGTAATCTTCAGTGGAAGACCTGGTAGGAAACAGGCAGGCGACTGCAGGTTTTATATTTGGGGCACTATGCCGGGCGGTTATGTGTATTGGAATGACACCCATGGGCCGATTGATTGGAAAGATCTTGCTGCTGTTGAGGATGGTGGATCCATGCCTATGTATGATACAGCACATACATATCCTAAATATAAATACTACATACACAATGTTAGTGTACTTGGATTTCCCAATTTCTATTATTGGACAGGTAGCCCTACAGTGGTGAGCACTCAATTCAGAAACAACGGATTTGGACTCTATCCGAGAATTTTTGTACAAGATGGAAGAGTATTTATTTCTTATCAATCTCCTTTAGATTTTCCTTTATCTGTAGGAGAACATCTTTATAGAGGAATATTTGTAA
Organism: Lentimicrobiaceae bacterium; assembly: GCA_009787485.1. GTDB lineage: Bacteria > Bacteroidota > Bacteroidia > Bacteroidales > WCHB1-69 > WRNX01. The sequence goes on from WQWP01000122.1 coordinate 6,159, forward strand.
CTGTTTCTGAAGATGGCGGTGAAACGTGGGATGTGGACAAGAATACCAGTTGGGTATCTTACAATCCGGAATTATTCCAAGCCAATTGGGATGAGTGGAAAGAACCTATATATCATCCTGGTGATGATACTTGGGAGTGGGATCCTACCAGTATCATTGTAACTACAAGAGCTGAAAACGCTCATCCTACAATGAGTACAAATATGAAAGATTGGCAAATTCTTCTCCAATGGCTCTCTCAGGAAAAACCTTTTAGTCTCACTGATGGTATCCAACCTGACCCGTCATTAGTATATGCTTTCCATCATCCTTTGTGGAAATTTCCGGAATTTAATAGACTGCCGGAAGTACGGAAAGGACTATGGAACAAGATTGCTGAAACCAAACCCGTTATTAATGCAAAAATCTATCCGAACCCTGCTATAGACGGAATCGTTAATGTAAAAGTAGATACTGACGCTCCTTACACGTTAACCGTAACCAACATTATGGGACAAGTAGTATATAGCACTAAAGCTCAAAACGAAGCAAAAGTTAATGTTTCTAGC
>WQWP01000123.1 GCA_009787485.1 Lentimicrobiaceae bacterium
GCCCACTACCTGCAACCCCGTAGGGGTTGAACTTCAGTTGCTTAGAATAGTTGCGCACCTACGGCGCGCAGATTTACACAGCGCCATTCTGTTACCCCGAGCTGCGCCTACGGCTTGCACGGGGTTATTCACATTACACACCTGCGGTGTGTCGTTGCACTTCTTTATTCTTGTTATAATCAAGATTATACCCAACCAAATGTATGTTTAGACTGACATATTTTATTCTTAAAAATTTAACCTTAAAATTAGCCTGTTGGGTGCAAAATATACGATATTTTGTATTCATAATTACAAAATTATTCCTCAAACAACTCTTTTAAATCAATTTCCAATCCTTCAAAAATATGTACCGGAGCTTTTTGGCTACACTTATATATGGTTCCTGTATCATATTTACCATCAGGTTGTAATAAAAAAATATGGACAATTTTTGCTTTTGGGTCAACAATCCAGTATTCACGTACACCGGCCTCTTCATAAAGGTTGAATTTTTCATTCCAATCTTTCTTTAGAGTTGAAGGCGACAGCACTTCCACAATTAGGTCGGGAGCGCCAACACATCCCCTTTTATCTATTTTTGATAAATCACAAATCACACAAAGATCGGGTTGAACTACATTGTATATTTTGTCGTCGTCCTTTTCATCGTTTTTTGGCAAACGAACATCGAAGGGAGCGTGGTAAATACGGCATTTTCCTTTACGCTGTCTGACAAAAAACAACAAAAACCAATTTATTGTTTGAGACAGACGTGCGTGGAGTTCATTAGGCGCCGACATTAAATGGATAAAGCCATTGATTAACTCTCGTCGTTTGTCATCCCACCACGTTAAATAATCTGCATACGTGTAGCGTTTGGAGGGATCTAAATTCAAGGTTTCTAACGCCAAAAACGGCTCTTCTACAAGGGCCGGCTCTTCTTCAGTAAACTCGTACTGAGTTGTTTTTTTCTCTTTGTTCATAATATTTTTATTTTGAAATTTTAGCACTGCAAAAGTGCAGATTTTTTTTATTTTTTCAACCATATCCAAAAAACTATACCTTTGCTGCCTTAAAAACGTGTTATGAAACGATTGTTTATCCTGTTTATATTGTTTTTCGTAGTGGCAACCTATGGTGTTGCGCAAACCGGTGTGCTAAAAGGCTTTGTGTATGATGCTTCGAATGGGGAGCCGATGAGGTTCGGCATGGTGCAATTGGAAGGCACTTCGTTTGGAGCGATGACCGATCAAAACGGAGGTTTTATCATTAATAAAATTCCAAACGGAGCCTATACGGTTAAAGTTACGATGCTGGGATATATTACGTTAGTTGATGATATTGAGGTAAATCACAATACTCAGCAAAAGCGTTATTTGCTTCAACCTGCTCCTCAAACGCTGGAAACGGTGCATGTGGATGCGGAAGGACAGCGCCGTATGCAAGAAACGCGCACCTCTGTCATTACCATTACGCCGAAAGATATGCAGATGATGCCCTCCATAGGTGGTTCTCCCGACTTTGCGCAGTATTTGCAAATATTGCCCGGCATTGTGTCCACGGGAGACCAGGGCGGACAGCTTTATATTCGTGGAGGCACCCCCATTCAAAACATGCTGCTGTTAGACGGGATGCTCATTTACAATCCGTTCCACTCCATTGGGCTCTTTTCTGTGTTCGATACGGAGATTATCAGTAGCGCAGATGTTTATACCGGTGGCTTCGGCGCCGAATTTGGTGGAAGAATATCCTCGGTAATGGATATAAAAACAAGAGATGGTAATAAAAAAAGAGTCTCCGGAAAAATAGATGGCAACATGTTTGGCGCACGGTTGCTGTTAGAAGGTCCTTTTGTAAAATTGAATGAAGACAGAGGCACGGCGCTGAGCTTTATTTTTTCGGCGAAAGGCTCTTATTTAAAACAAAGCTCCGGATTATTTTATCCTTATGTAAAACAAGAGCTTCCCTATAATTATTGGGATTTGTACGGAAAGATTTCATTAACTACAAAAACGGGTACCAAGCTCAGTTTGTTCGGTTTCAATTTTGATGATCAGGTAAGTTTTTCACAGGTAGCTAATTATGGATGGAAGAATTGGGGGTTGGGCGCTCATTTTCTCATCATCCCCGGAGAAGTCCCTATGAGTATGGAAGGAACACTTTCTTATACCCATTACGAAGCTGCCATGAATGATGTAGGGTATAAGCCGCGAGAGACTTCGCTCGTTGGGCCTATGTTTAAATGGACTTTTAATTATTTTGCAGGAAGAAGTGTCTTTTCGGCAGGGGTTGATGTGAATATATTTACTACAAAATATTCACACCCGGAGCTTTATAAGGATCCGGATCCGGATTTCACTGCGGATATCGCACTTTTTGTGAAGTATAAATACAACTTTAAAGATATTTTGCTGCTTGAGCCCAGCATCAGGCTGCAATATTATGCTTCGTTATCAACAGCTACGCCTGAGCCGAGGCTTGCATTAAAATACAATGTTACAAAAAAAGTAAGACTAAAACTTGCCGGCGGATTATATTCTCAAAACTTTGTGGCCATCACTTCCGACAGAGATGTGGTGAATTTGTTCTACGGCTTCTTTTCAAGTCCTGAGAAAGAACAACTAGCGCCTACGTTTTTAGGAAATGAAATGAAAAGTATGTTGCAGAAAGCGCAACACATTATTCTCGGAGTGGAATTAGATTTGCTGAAATATACCAATATTAATATTGAAGGGTTTTACAAAAACTTTTCGCAACTCACTGTTCCAAACAGATATAAGCAAGAAAAAGACGACAAGGATTTTATATGGGAAAAAGGAGCAGCTTACGGAGGCGATATTACGATTAAGTTTGACTATAAAAACTTTTATGTGTGGTGTGTTTATACATTAGGTTGGGTAAAAAGAACTGATGAGCAAATTACTTACGCGCCGCATTTCGATAGAAGGCACAATGTAAATTTACTCACTTCCTATCAATGGGGCAAAAAACGGAAATCGTGGCAAGCCGATGTGCGTTGGAACTTTGGAACGGGTTTCCCTTTTACACAAACACAGGCATTTTTGCCTAACTTAGGTTTTGGCAATATCTCCGATAATTGGATGGAGAAAAATGAACAAATCTACATCAAACTTGCCGACTTAAATATGGGTCGCCTGCCGGCGTATCACAGATTGGATATGAGTGTAAAGAGAAAATTCTTCCTCGGAGAAAGAAATGTGATTGAACTGAGCGCATCCGTAACCAACGTGTATAACTACAGCAACATTTTTTATGTGGATCGGTTAACGGCAAATGTTATTTATCAGTTGCCCATTCTTTATTCTATTGGGTTTGCCTGGAGTTTTTAAACTACTCGCCCGTCAGTTGAAACTGGCAGCAATGTTCACACACCTCACACCTCAATTCAGCATCAACCTACTCACCTTCAAATAAAAATCTGTAAACACCAGCATAGAGTTCCCATTTCTCTCAATATGATATAACGCTTGATTGCATTCATTTAAAATAGGTTGTATGTTTTTCAATGCGATGGTTTTGGTGAAAAAACTCATTATTTTCTTTTCCTCGGTAGTGGCTTTTACCAATTTTTCGTTTTGAGCACCCAGCATTAAAACATTTCGTATCATTCTTGAAACGAATCGTAAAAAGTTCTTTTGTTCCTCTCTGCCCGTTTCTACAATGGATGCGATGACATCCTGTACGGTTAAATAATTTATTTGTTGTGGAGAAGCGTGGTTTCTTAATGCCGACATGCCGGAAAACAGCACTTCAAACTTTCGCAGCATCTCGCGCAGTTCATTACTGTTTTCGTGCAAGCTAATTGCTTTTACATAGTTACCTTCGCTAATTTCTGCAATATCTGCGGCTTTTTGTGCCGGCATTCCAAAATCGCCCATCAATTGTTGGGCAACAACTTCTTGCGTTAATGGTGGAATTTTTACTAATTGTGTTCGCGATAATATGGTAGCCAAAATCTTATCCGGATTTTCGGTGAGCAAAATAAATAGCGTGTTTTTTTCCGGTTCTTCTAAGGTTTTGAGTAGTTTCGGGGCGGCCGCGTGATACAATCTGTCTAAACACCAAAAGATGAAAATTTTGTATCCGCCTTCATACGATTGCACGCTGTTTTGCTGAATGATATTGGAACAGTCGCGAATGTTGATGGTGGCTTGTTTGTTTTCGCCTCCAAGTTCCGAGAGCCAATCTTCAATATCAATATGATAGTTTTTGGAGAAAACAAAATCCCGAAATTCCTGTGCAAATTGCCGCGAGTCGGGATCTTTTTTTACCTTTTTAGTAATACAATTTGGAAATACGAAGTGCAAATCGGGATGCGCCAGCTTTTCAAACTTCATGCAGGAGGGGCAAATGCCGCAGGAATCATCCTCTTTTCTATCCTGGCAACAGATGTATTGCGAGTATGCCACTGCTAATGCGAAGCTATGAACACCGGCCTGAGAAAGAAAGAGTTGCGCATGGCTGATGCGGTTTTCTTTTACCAAAGAAATGAGTTGGTTTTTTAACGTGGGGGAAACTAAGACGTTTTTAAAAAGCATGCAAGTGGAGATTTAGTGGGGGTTTAGCAGGATTTGCCTAAAATAGCGTCCATTTTGATTTCTTTTTTGGCTTTGGAGTAGCAGTTATTCTATTCTTCTTACCATTTATTTTTGTTGTTGTTTCCATAGCATATATTTATTTTTGTAATTCAACGACGAAAGTACATTTTTTATTTGAGCGGTTAAATTTTTTTTAATACAGTTTTTTTGCACGAAGTGCAGAGATACATTCAAAACCCTCATTTTAGCCCATTTGATATATTGAAAAGACCTCACTTAATTGTAATAGCCTTTTATTGGAATATCTAAAAAGAGATGAGAAAACCTATAAATTTTAATAACAAAGAAAAAGGGTGTTTTCAGGTTTTTCTTTACCTTAAAATATTGTAACTTGAAATAAGTCGGCAATAAGTCGGCAATAATATAAAACAAGAAATGCTAACAATGTTTAAATTAACATGTTAGCATTTTACCAAGTGCCCAGGACAACATTTGAGATATGCAATCTGGGCGTTTTACATATTTCAGTATTACAGTAGTTTTTTAGAGTTAATGTAATGTTAGTGAGCATTTTTTAACGTGTGTTTTATTTCATCAATTTTCATCATTTTTCAGTTCATTTCAAGTAAATGGGGATTTAGTGGGGATTTTTAATGGGGGGGTGTCTATATTAATTTTCAATTAAATCTAATCCATGTTCTCTATAGAGAGGAAAAGCGTTATCCGAACTAATTACAGGAATTTTTTCTGTAATGGCTTGTGCAATAATAAGTCGGTCGCTTGGGTCATTGTGCGTTTTCTCAATGGGTAAATTCGCTAAAGTTTTTAGATGCTCTTTTTTGATATACTTTATAGTATAACCAAAACTTTCAAGATAATCAAAAATATCTTCTACCTTTTTAATGTTTACTTTAATTCTATTGTGTTGCAATAGATGAATAAACTCTTTAATACTTTCGGAACTTACATAAATTTGGTTGTCGTAATCTTCAAATATCTGTAAAACATTCTTTTTTAGACGAAAAGTTTCATCTAAAGAATAAATAAAAACGTTGGTATCTACAAAATATCTCATATTTATTGCAATACGGCTTCTTCATCTAAAATTGTAACAATTCCATTTGGGTATTTTTCCCTAAATAGCGTCCATTTTGATTTCTTTTTTGGCTTTGGAGTAGCAGTTATTCTATTCTTCTTACCATTTATTTTTGTTGTTGTTTCCATAGCATATATTTATTTTTGTAATTCAACGGCGAAAGTACATTTTTTATTTGAGCGGTTAAATTTTTTTTAATGTAATTCTTTAACTGTATCAGATTCGTTTTTTGAAGGAAAGATTTGTACTAATTTCAAGGGTAAAAATAGTGCTTCGGCGAGTGTTTTTTTGTCAAATTGGACTATTTTCAGTGCCTTTTTTGCTGTTTTTGACCAAAAACACAACTTGACAAATTTTATTAATATGCTAATATTGAAATATATAGATTTTTTAACTTTTCAAAAGGGGTAAAAAAGGGGCTTTTTCGCGTATCTCGCGCGCTCGTAACATATCAGCAAAAAAAATACATTTTTGATTTTGAACGGTTAAATTTAATTTTGATTGGTTAATATTTTTTTTAACAGAAAAGAGAAAGCCTAAAGACTTCCCCTTTTTCTGCCAAAACGGAATAAATGCTGCTTACTTTAAAGATGTTTGTTTTTGATTGTTGGTCAATCTTTCCATGTTTAAACCTTACTCTAATCTCTTTAAGGTCTAATGTGTCCGATTTCTCGGATAAAGTTAAATAAATTGTTGCCATAATGCAGTAATTTAAAATATGTTAATATTAGACACGCCAATGAAATGGAATGTCCTTGAATAAATAAAATTCGGATTAAGTGGGGGTTTTCGGGGGATTTGCCTAAGGCAACAAACACTAACAACCTGTTAATCGTGCTGTTAGTGTTTCGGTAAGTGCCCAGGACAAGAGTCGAACTTGCACGAGAGTCCTCTCACTACCCCCTCAAAGTAGCGTGTCTACCAATTCCACCACCTGGGCAAAGCAGGCGGCGAA
>WQWP01000124.1 GCA_009787485.1 Lentimicrobiaceae bacterium
CTCCCTGATTTTTTCGCACGGAGTGGAATCCGGTAATGGCTTGCGTATCGTCGCCCACGGAGATGTCGGCCCAGGAAGTTGCTGAAAAAATATTACATAGAAATTGTAATCCTGTGATCACTGTACCTTTATTATGTATAATAGTATCTCCTATAGTAACAGTATCTCCAACACTTTGCGATGAATTTTTACCAATGGTTAAAATGCCTACATCCAAATTATTAAAGTTGTTTTTATATACTTCATTTTCATCGCTGCCGCTATTAGCTATTTTTATACCTGTGGTTTGCGGAGCGGTATTTAATCTTTTAAAATTGTTTTCAGTAATAAGATATCCTGTTGAATTTAAAACGGTTAACCCGTATGCTCCGGAGAGAGATTGATCAAATTCATTTCTTGTTATTTGTGCATAATTTACCGCACTAAGGTTAATGCCATATAGATTATTAGAAAAATTGCCGCTTTTAATAGATACCTTCGGCGATGTACCCGCATTATTTACAGCAATCGCCACATTAAACCCTGAAAAAACAGGGTCTTGCATAAGTCGCTGTAAGCTTAAAGGTGTGTTAAAAGCCCAAATTCCTGTGTTTTTTCCGGTCTCGTAACTTTTGTTGGTAGCGTTATTAAAAAACTTGCTTCCGGAAACCAAAACCTCTCCGCAACCGGATAGTTTTAAATGGGCGTCAAAATCTAAAGTATTTTCAAGATAGGCATTGTCAATTACAAATTGCGTATTGTGAAAAATTGCCGAGTATCCTGTTTGTGCAGTGGTTACCGGCTCAATTTGTACGGCAATGGTATTGTTTATAAAATGGGCATTGTTGGTATATATTGTTCCGCCATTCACCGCATAAATGCCGATGGTGGCGTTTTCTATTTTGGCGTTATTCTCCAGTTTTACATGGCTTTGGAGTGATGATGAGAGTGGTTGGGTGGGATCGCCCATTACGGTAATGCCTTGCCACATTGCATCGGGGCAGGCGTTGGTGAGGGTGCCGCCGTTGAGGATGAGGGTGCCGCCGGGGTGGATGGTGATGGAAACATCATAATCGCATTTTACTTGGTTAGTGATGGTTAATGTAACATTATTAGGAATAACGATATTGCCTACTGCTTGTAATGGGGTGTTCCATGTAGTATTTTGGGTAATAATTCCTGATACGGCAGGCAATAAGGTATCTCGACATTGCGCTTTTTTAATGGCTTTGAGTACGGCAGCATGTGCGTTTACTAAACCATGCCCCATTTCATTATTCCATGTGCCATGAGGATGAGCAGCATTGTGCCCATAATTATATACTATTGTGTCATATCCCGCTAATTTTGTGCAAGTTGATTCAATAATTTGCCGTATTTGTGTTTGTGATAATTCAGGGTTAACGGAAAGTATGAGTGCGGCTATACCAGCAACGTGAGGGCAAGCAGCTGAAGTGCCATTAAAATTAGAAATATAACCTCCTGTTATATTGGATGTTTGAATCTTTACTCCCGGCGCCATTACATCAAGTCCTGATCCATAACAGCTCGCCCAGTTATTTTCACCATCACATGATGAATCCGATCTGATATTATCTTCTTCTCCAGGTCCGGTCGTCTTTTTATATCCGAATTTTCGTTCACCACAAGGAGAGATAGCTCCAACCGCAATAACACTCGGCAAATATGCCGGATAGATAAGAGCTGTGGTATTCCAATTTATTGAATAATTTCCTGCAGAAAAAACGACTACACAACCGCGACCACCTCTACCATAAGTAATAGCGCTATCAATAGCTTCATCTATTTGATTTACTTCTATTGCTTTCCATGAATTACTAATAACATCTGCTCCATTACGCCATGCCCAATTAATTCCATTTGCCCTTTCTTCAGCAGAAAGTATTGTATTTGCAAGAGAATTGCTAATGGACATTAATGTACAATCAGGTGCAACTCCGGCAATACCTATTGAGTTGTTTCTCACTGCTCCAATAATTCCGGCACAAGAAGTACCATGAGGACCATAAAGAATATCTTGGGCAGTATCTTTTTCACTATCATAGGTTAGCGGATGGATATTGGCTTGTAAATCAAGATGATTTAATTTAATGCCATGATCAACAACTGCCACAACAACACCACTTCCGGTTGAAATTCCCCATGCCTCACAAGCTTTTATATCTACTCCGGTTGTTCCGTCATATTGTCCGGTATTTCTCAAATTCCATTGCATCTCAAAATGAAGGTCGTTTGCGCAATTATTATTTGTACGATCATCCATTGTAAATTCCATCATGTCGGAATCGTTACTAATATGGATTGCAGCATCAACCATTAAGTCGGGTTCTGCCGCTTGAAACAACCCAGACTCATAGAAATAGTTGGCTGCTTCCATCGCATTGAATCTTGAACGTTCCGTAACACTTACTACAAACCATAAAGGCATAAACCGGTTTTGATATACCACTGTTGCATTCTCTTTTTCAACTTCTTGCTTAAGTAATGTAGTATCATGTAAAGATTTTAATTGCACATAGAAAAAATTAGACAAGCCTATGATATCATGAGATTGTTTCTTGAAATAAGGAGCAACGATAATCTCATTTCTTGTATTTTTTATTTCTAATAATTTTGCCAAGTATAATTCTTTCGATAAGCTATCTTCAATACTCAATGTTGTCCAAAACCTTTTGTGATAAGTTTCTAATTCTATTTCTTGAGTAATATCCACACGAAAAGGCAGTTGTATTATTTTATCAAGAGTTATTTTTTGAGTGGTATCTGAAACCGAAACAAAAATATGTTTGGTGTTCAACTCCAAATATTGTTTCTCTCCTTTATAATAATAAAAATAGGGAGTTTGCGCATAGGTATTAGTTGCAATACATGCTAAAATAAAAATGGTTAGCTTTAATAATTTCATAATTTGTAACTTTTTATTCGTAATGATTTTTACTCTTTCACAAATTTTCTCGCTTGCTTACCTTCAAATTTTATAAAATATATTCCTGCTTTTAAATGGCTAATATTTACAGATTGAACTGCTTTTTCTGATATTAACACAGTTTTTCCAAGTATATCAATAATCTCAAATTTTCTTTCGGTATTAAAGTAAAGATAATCTTTCGCAGGATTGGGGAAGATGACGAATGAATCAAAAGCATCATTCTCTTTTACCGAAACACCGGAAGGAACATTTAATCTTGTCATTCTAAGCGCTTGATAATTTGGATAAGAATCTCCAACTAAAATAAGTTTATCAGCTCTCTGATATTTCATGTCTCGAAAGTAATATTCGCAAATAAATAACCCGGTATTGTTGAAGTCAATATCTAATGTTCCATCATTTTTAACGCTCACAATTCTATTGTAAAGACCAATGGTGTATTTACTTCCATGTTGTAAAAATTTTTGGGTTTCTGAACCTAGAAAAGAAGGAGGAATATAATAAAAACCATTTTTACCAAAGCGATTATTAATAGTTCCATCGGAATAGAAACTACATACGTATGTGTTGTTTCCTTGATTAAAACCGCCAAGCAGTACAAGATTTCCATTGCTTTCTTCAGCAATATCTATAAAAAGCTCAAAAGAATGCCACATGTCATTAAAAATATTCATTTTCCATATTCCGTTATTGGCAAAATCTGTAACCAAATCGCCGGTTGAACTTATTTTGCAAAAAGCCAATTCTCGTTCATCAGGATCTAACTCATCATATCCTGCAACGATAATGGATTGGTCGTTGAGTATTTTTATACGTACGGGAACTATTTTAAATGTTTCATTATCTGTTAAATTTGCTTTTCCATTTTCTCCAAAACTTTCATCAATCTCACCTCTATAGTTATACTTTGAAATAGCATAGCCTGCTTCAACTAACAGAAAATCATCATTTTCAAGATTTGGATAATAACCATGAGGGCTAATAGAACTAGCAATAATTTTCCCATAATCACCAAAAGTTTCATCTAAGCTACCATCTTCGTTAAGTTGTATAAAGATTATTTTATATCCATTGTTGCGAAATGAGCCCATGATAAAAATTTTATTTTCATGGGTGATTTTTAGTCCAAACACAGGAGTATATGCATAATCACACAGCGTTACAAGCCCATCTATTCCAAAATTTTGATCCATAACTCCATCGGTATTTGTTTTTGCGATTAATAAACATGAGCCATCTCTCCCAACAGCAATAATATTGTCCTGTTTGTCGAAATCTAAAAACTCAAATTGGCTTATACCTGTGGTTGGTATTATAACCGTTCCATTTTCCCCAAAAGTTGGGTCAAGGGTAACGGGCTGGGCAGAAACTGTTTGCATGCAGCAAAACAAAACAATACAAGAAAATGCTAAAGCACGAATGTGCGAACAGGAAATGGTTAAAATAATTTTTTTCCGGATCATAATATAAGATTTTGAATTTCTTAATATTTAGTATATACAACTAATTTAACTATAGCATTTTGTGGCAATTTAGAAACTGTTGCTCCAAAAAACCAACGTGTTGGCGTACCCATGCCACCTATTATAACATTAAGATATAGAGAGTACTCATTATCAGAAATTTGCCGTAATTCTTTATGTACTATTTCTGCCGGATAATTAGGTGATAATCCGGTTGCACAAATTAGCGAATAATTTTCAAAATCAACTTGAGGATAATTACCATCTGAGCATGTGATATAGTTTTCCAATTTTACATTACTGTTAATTATAGCTATATCACCTAAATTGTAGGGGTTATTTTGAAAATTTATCCACTTGCACGAAGTTTCTGCTAATGAATACTCTTCAAAAGGAATATCTATCGGAAAATCAATTTCTGCTTCTATGCAGGTTACCTTTAGTCTCACATAATTTTCTTCACTTAATTTATCTACAAGAATTGCAGCGTACCATTTACTAAGATTTGAATTGTATCCCTCAACTTCAATACTCAATTCATATTTATTAGAGGACATTTGTTGTAAGTTTTTCATAGCAATATTTAAAATACCCTTATTCAGTTTGCCACTTATCAATAATAACGAGTGTTTTGAAAAATCAATCACAGGATAATCGCCTTCCGCGCAAGAAATGTATTTTCCCAATTCTTCACTGCTGTTAATTATAATCACCTTTTCATCGTAAGGCAGGTTTTGCCATTGGCAGGAGATTTCCGGTAAAGCATATTCTGTAAAAGAGATATTTTTCGGATACTCATCGGGAATTTCAGGGTTGCAAGAAGAAGCAATGCCTGTTAAAAAAAGCAAAAATGCGGTTAATTTTAATATTTTCTTTTTCATATTTTTATGCTTTCTGTTAATTTTTAATTTGTCTTAGTCCATACAATTATTTAAGGTGTAAATTCCCAAATGAGTACTTTACTATCATTATCAATATTGTACTCATCACAACCACCGCCATAATGAAGGCACATTCTTGCTCCGGCACAACTGTATAATGCCCAACCAGGCCCTATTCCAAATGATTCATAAATAAAACCGATATAGCCTTGATATGTACATTGATATATTTTAAAAGGCCTAGTAGCCATATTCTGATAAAAGTCAATCATCTTTTGCAACCATGGTAGATCTAATGGATCGTCAAAGTCGCATTGAGGAAATGTTTCCCAAATAAGTATTTTGTTCTCAAAATCAACTTCAAGCTCTGTGCAGGTGTTATCATATCTACCTACTTTACATAATCTTTCTCCTTCACAGTTTCTAAAATAAATAAGATTATCTGTCCACCCTATTGTTAAATTCATGAAAAAACCTATGCCATCTTTGTAGTTACATTGGTATATTCTTGCATGGTGAACGTCAATACCTTCCGTCTGTTCATATTCTATTTCATCAACAATTTCCTTTAGCCAAGGCAAGTCGGTTAGTGGATTACTAACGTTGCATACTTTAAATGGTATCGTTTTTACATTTAATTTAACAGAGCTTTTTTCATTTAACTTTTCTACCATAAGTGCAATGCTCCATTGTTCGGTAACGATTACAGAGTTTAAAGTTATCTCAATATTCAATTTATAGGTATTGGGGAGTTGCTGTAAATTTTTTGCAGTAATTTCAGCAATGCCGCTATTAGAATTTCCGCTTGTTAATAACAAAGTATGTTTTGAAAAATCAATAACAGGCTTACTGCTTGTACAGATAATATATTTTTCCAATTCTTCGCTGCTGTTAATCATAATCACCTTTTCATCGTAAGGCAGATTTTGCCATTGGCAGGAGGTTTCCAGTAAAGAGTATTCCGTAAAAGAGATATTTTTCGGGTATTCATCAGGGCAATCGGGAGGGCAATCGGGGTTGCAGGAAGAGGCAATGCCTGTTAAGGCAAGCAGGAATGCGGTTAATTTTAATAATTTTTGGTTCATGGTTTTATATTTTTTGGTTCATAATTTTCATTTGGCAAATATATTCTTTCAAACGAAACTCATCTTCCGGTTTGGCTTGCAGCATGGCTTTCAAAAAGGCCGTATCATTATCCATACTAAAGTTGGCGCTTGCTGCAAAACGGGCAAATCTTATTTTCCCGTTTTC
>WQWP01000125.1 GCA_009787485.1 Lentimicrobiaceae bacterium
CCCATCGTTCCCGGCACCACCTCAATGGGAATAGTATAAGTAGCCGCCCCCATCGGCGAAACATCAATAACGCCCGGAATGGCGCCCACAGGATTGGAAGGTTGCGCTTGCAGCATAAAGCCGTTTGTAAAAATAATGTGCAAAAATAATATTATTACGGCACGAAGAAAGCAATGTTTTTTGTAATTTTTATTCATAAGATTTATAAGATTTAAAGGTTTAAGGTTTAAGGTTTAAAGTTTAATACCCAATATTCCATATTCAATGTTTAATTACTTTCCAGTCTTCCGTACGATCATTAATATGTACTTTCAAAATATACGTTCCTTTAGCCAACCCTGCTAAAGAAACGGTGGTAGTAACATTATGAACTTGTTGCTCCTGCAACAACTGTCCGGTAAGTGTGTAAAGTTTAAATACGCCCGTTTGCAGGTCTTTCCAACCGGAAATCTCTAAGGTGATATTTTCGGTAGTGGGATTGGGGTAGATTTTCATTTCTACCTGACCCAGTTTTTCTACAAAGTATTCGGGGGAGGGGGCAGTTAGTGTTTCCGCAAAATCTAAGGGCGTTAAGGGCGTTAAGGACATTAAAGATGTTAGTTCCTCTTCTGTTTCTGCGGGATGTTCCGCAAGAGTTGGCTCCTCAGGCGGCGATGGCGGTGGCGGTGTAAATTGAGGGTCAAATATAATCACTTTACGAAGCACACGGTTACCCGCAGCATCATACTCATAGCTAAAAGCTAAGCCGCTTTGTGCCATGCAAAATAATGGGATGGCAAACCATAATAAAAAGATAATTTTTCGTTTCATACTGTTTGTTTTTTAGGGTTAATATATTGTTGATTAAAAATTTGGCAAATAAAAAAGCGGACTTACATATCCGCTTCTGAGGTCCTGAGATTACCTGTAAATTCAAATAAATAAGCCCGCATGTCTGCGAGCGTTTGAACTAATTCATTGAATTTACTTTGAAATTTCTCAGGTTTCAGAAGCAAGAATAGCAAACGCTATTTTATTTGTTTTGTGCTTATTCGCACATCGTTTTTACGTCATAAATCAAAAAATGTAATTAATAAATCGGTTGCAAAGATAAAATAAATATTTTTAAATCAAATTAAATTCCAAAAAAGCTAAATCTTATTTTCGGAATCCCATTAATAGTAGAGACGTTGGTATTACAAAAAATGTGATATTTGCAGGCAAATTCAAAAAACAAAAAATGAAAAACATTAACTACTCTTTTTTGTTAAGCTTTTGGCTTTTGCTGCCCACCTTTGCTTTTGCTCAAGATCGGCAATCCCATCAATATTTTTCAAATACGCATGAAACATCCGGAGTGTCTTCCCCAAAAATCCTTCCCACTGAGGTGCAAAACGCTTACGATGTAAAATGGTATTTTCTAAATCTTAATGCTGAAAAAAACACGGTTGCCCTTTCCGGAAATGTAACTATCAAAGCAGAAGTTGTTTATAGTGTTATGGATACCTTCAGTTTCCACCTGCATCGAAATTACATTATTGACAGTATTCTGATTAATGGTGTAAAAAAGAACATCATCTCTCAGGAAGATGAACGCTTGGTAACAGGTTTGGGATTGGTAAAAAATACTGTTTTTGATGCTCAGATATTTTATCGCGGCACTGCTCCCTCAAGTGGTTTTTTCTCAGGAATAAGTACTGCCAAAGATACCAGGTGGGGTGATTTTGATGTTACCTGGACGTTATCGCAACCAAACCATGCTTACTATTGGTTTCCCGTAAAACAAGATTTAACCGACAAAGCAGATTCATCCTGGGTTTTTGTTACCACAACAAAACCTAATAAAGTAGCATCTAACGGATTACTAACTAATGTGGTAGATCTCCCTAATAACAAAGTGCGCTATGAATGGAAGTCATGTCATCCCATCAATTATTATCTTATTTCCATGGCGATTGCCGAATATCAGGATTATTCGATTTATGCAACCATCCCACAAACAGGAGCGCAGGTACTGATTCAAAATTATATCTATAACTCCCCGCAGTGCTTATCTCAAAATAAGGAAGCAATGGATAAAACAAAAGAAATTATCGAATTTTTTTCAGAAATACTTGGCGAATATCCGTTTAGCAGTGAAAAATACGGACATGCGCTGGCGAATTTGGGGAACGGCGCTATGGAGCATCAAACAATGACCACTACAGGTTCTTTTGATGAGGGACTTGTAGTTCACGAGTTAGTACATCAATGGTTTGGCAATCAGGTTACTTGCGCTTCATGGGAACATATTTGGCTTCATGAAGGTTTTGCCCGATATGGAGAATTTTTATGGTGGGAATATAAACTCGGTAGAGAACAGGCATTTCACAGTTTTGAGTTATACATTACTACTAATGTCATCAATAACGGGAAAACAGGAAGCGTTTATGTTCCTATTGCATATATTGATGACGTATATAGAATTTTTAACACTACACTCTCCTATAACAAAGGCGGCGTGCTTGTGCACATGATCAGGTATGAATTGGGAGATAATGATGAACTGTTTTTCAATGTGTTGCAAACGTTTCAAAATCGTTTTAAACACAGTGTGGCTACGGCAGCAGATTTTAAAAATGTACTGGAAGAGCTTTCCGGTAAGGATTTTACTACTTTTTTCAACCAATGGTATTATGGGGAAGGTTATCCGAAATTTCAGATTTTATGGCATCAAATTGGAGATGAACAGTTATATTTAATTAGCACTCAAATCACAACGGCACCTTCAGTTACGCCTCTGTTTAAAATAACTTATGAACTGGAAATAACTTATACTGATAATTCGAGCGAAATTGTGCCATTTTATCATGATGAAGTTCATAAAGAGCTTAAATACAATATTCTTGATGGTAAGACTGTAAAATCAATAAAGTTCGACCCCAATAGGTGGTTGTTAGCAACTGGCACAGTTATACATACTTATGCTATTGAAGATTTTGGCAATGATCATGCTGTTATTGTTTACCCCAATCCTGCAACGGAAGCGATTAATATCAAATTTGATGCTTTCTTGCATGGAGAAAAAGCTATTTCTGTATTTAATGTAAACGGAAAGATGATACAAAACCTTATCACCACTAATGATTTTCTCACATTGAATATCAACGATCTACCTTCCGGTACTTATTTTTTGTCGGTACGTAACGGGGAAAATGTTTTTGTAAGAAAGTTTGTAAAATAAATATATGTATTAACCAAATTGTTTGATATGAAAAAAATTACACTGATTTTACTTGTCGTAACTACGCTAATGGGAGCAATTTTTGCACAACCTGCGAAAACAGAATTAGTAGTTTTCTCTGAAGATTTTGAAAATCTTGTTGGCGATACACTTCCTCAGGGATGGAGCAGCATAAATTTGAGCCCCTCCGGCGAGCATTGGAAAATTGTTGAAGAGGTGTGGGAACTCTGCGTTCCGCACTCAGGCGAAAAGTTTGCTTTGGTTATGTACCCCAACGGCGGCGATGATAACAACGCATGGCTCTTCAGCTCGGGCATACAACTTACTGCAGATACGACATATAATGTTAATTTTTGGGTCATTGTGTATGGCTATAATTTGTACGGTTTCAACGAATACAATTACTTGGAAGTAAAAATAGGTACAGAGCCCACCGCATCCGGCATGGAAGACGGCATTTTGCTTTATCAAAATACCAATGAACGTATCCGAGATTGGACTTTGATCTCTGTGGAGTTTACCCCCGCAGAAAGCGGAATCTATTATATTGGATTCCACGATTTTACTCCCAATGACGAAGGTATATTTACTGCTCTTGATGACGTTTCGGTAACTATGGAAATTCCTTCAAAGATTAATGAAAATACACTTGGAAATATTTTGATTTATCCGAATCCTGCTTCAGGCGTTGTAACTATTGGGGTAGATAAGTTTTCTAAAGTTGAGATTTACAATACTTTCGGACAGTTGGTTAAAGTAGAAGCCACCTCTGTTGTTGATGTTTCTAATTTTAGTGCAGGGGTTTATATTTTTAAGGTATATGATTTTGATGAGAAAGTGGGGGTGAAGCGGGTTGTTGTTAGGAAGTAAGGGAACAAGTAAATACAATTACCCGTTAAACACCTTATCCAGCCCCACTCCGCGCACCTGCGCCACACTGTAAGCATCGCGCATTTGCGCCAACGCATTAATAGTAGCTTTCACTACGCTGTGCGGGTTTGACGAGCCTTTCGATTTGGCTAACACGTTGTGAATGCCAACGGTTTCAAAAACGGCACGCATGGCGCCGCCGGCAATAACTCCGGTACCGGGCGCTGCCGGTTTCATGAATACCAACGCTCCACAATATCTGCCTTCGGCAGCATGTGGAATAGTGCCTTTATGAACAGGTACACGGATGATGTTCTTCTTCGCATCATCAATGCCTTTGGAAATGGCAGCGGAAACTTCCTTCGCTTTGCCCAAACCGAATCCTACGATTCCGTTTTCATTACCTACCACTACGATAGCAGAGAAACTGAATGTTCGTCCCCCTTTGGTAACTTTGGTTACTCTGTTCACTGCAACTAAACGATCTTTTAATTCAATATCGGTTGCTTTTATTCTTTTGATTTTTAAACTTGACATAACTGTTTCTCCTTACATTAGAAAATTAAACCACCTTCTCTCGCGGCTTCCGCTAAAGATTTTACTCTACCATGATATAAATAACCATTTCTATCGAAAACCACCGTATTAATGCCGGCTTCTTTTGCTTTTTCGGCGATCAATTTGCCTACCATTGCCGATTTTTCGATTTTAGTTCCTTTTTTATCGCGAATATCGGCAACCGCAGACGATGCAGATACTAAAGTAACGCCTGCGTTGTCGTCAATCAATTGCACATAAATATCGCGGTTGCTTCTATACACCGTCATTCTCGGGCGGATTGGAGATCCGTGAACCGTTTTACGGATTCTCATTTTTATTCTGTTGCGTCTAAATGTTTTTCTGTTAAATGCCATAATGTTCCAAACTTTATGAAGAGGTTAATAATTTTATTTTTCAGCGGATTTACCGGCTTTCTTACGTACAATTTCGCCTTGGAAACGAATACCTTTTCCTTTATAAGGCTCTGGCTTACGATACGAGCGAATTTTATTGGCTACTTGTCCCATTAATTGTTTGTCAATACCACGCAAAATGATCAACGGGTTTTTACCTTTTTCGTTGATGGTTTCAACGGTTACTTCGGGGCAAAGTTCAAATATTAAGTTGTGAGAGTATCCCAAGCTCATTTCTAACTGATTGCCGGGTTTTGCTTCGGCTTTGTATCCCACCCCAACTAATTCTTGTTTAATTTCAAAACCTTCCGAAACGCCTTTTATCATGTTGGCTAATAACGCTCTGTAAAGACCGTGCATCGCTTTGTGGCGTTTTTGTTCGGTAGGGCGAAGGAGGGTCAGTTTACCATCTTCGATAGTAAACGTAATGTCGCCATCTACATATTGTTTTAATTCGCCTTTCGCCCCTTTCACGGTAACGATTTGGCTTTTCTCATCTCTTGTAATTTCTACGCCTTTGGGCAGCGTAATGGGTAATTTTCCTATTCTTGACATAGCTTTTCCTCCTATTAACTTATATAACAAATAACTTCGCCGCCCACATTTTGTGTTTTGGCTTCTTTATCGGTCATCATACCGCGTGAGGTAGAAACAATGGCGATGCCCAAGCCGTTCAATACGGAAGGCATTTCGTCCACACCCACATACTTACGCAGTCCGGGGCGACTCACACGTTTCAATGTATTAATTGCCGATTGTTTGGTACTTGGATGATATTTCAACGCGATTTTAATAATCCCGGGGAAAACATCATCATCGAATTTATAATTCAAAATGTACCCTTTATCGAACAATATTTTGGTTATTTCTCTTTTCACTTTCGAGGTAGGGATCTCCACTACCTTATGATTTGCCGCAATGGCGTTGCGCACGCGGGTCAAATAATCTGAAATCGGGTCTGTATTCATTTTTAATAGTGATTAGTGGTTAGTGATTAGTGGTTAATTTTTACCAGCTGGCTTTTCTTACACCCGGAATCAATCCCTGGTTTGCCATTTCTCTAAAATTGATACGCGAAATTCCGAATTGGCGGATGTAGCCTTTTGGGCGGCCGGTGAGTTTGCAGCGGTTGTGCAAACGGATAGGATTAGAGTTGGGGGGTAATTTTTGCAGCGCGATGATGGCAGCTTCTTTAGCTTCATAATCGTTGCTGTTGATAATCTTCTTCAACTCTGCGCGTTTGGCAGCGTGTTTGGCAATTAATTTTGCTCTCTTAACTTCTCTTGCTTTTAATGATTCTTTTGCCATGGTCTATTTTTGATTTTTAAAGGGTAATCCAAATTCTTTTAACAATGCCAAACATTCTTTATCGTTGCGTGCGGTGGTTACAAAGGTAATATCCATACCGTTGATTTTTGCCACTTTATCGATGTCTATTTCGGGGAAAATAATTTGTTCGGG
>WQWP01000126.1 GCA_009787485.1 Lentimicrobiaceae bacterium
AATGACCACCATCACCAAAATAATATTTTACAAAATTTAAGGTACCGGTGCATTTCTCTTTGATATCTACGGTTTTCAATGATTCACAATCCTTAAATGCTTCAACCCCAATTTCATTAACTGTTTCTCCAATGATTAAAGTAGTTAACGTATTCTTTAAGTGATAAAAGGGTTGATTAGCACTACTTGTTCCCCAATTATTAATCTCTCTGCCCAAATATAAAGTCAATGGCGAAGTACAGCCATCAAACCAATCATACGTATTGATATTAGTACCGGTACAAGGATTACTAACTTGATAACCTACAAATTGCAGAGGACTACTTCCATTTACTAATTCTACAGTATGCAAGCTACTGCAACCGTAAAATGCTTGTCCATTTATTTTGGTAACAGAACTCGGAATTATTATCGTTTGCAAATTGCTGCATTCCTTAAATGCACGCATACCAATATTTTGCACATTGCTTCCAGTCTGAAAAACTATAGTGTGTATGGCATTGCGGTGAGCTGGATTAAACCACCAAGGCGCCTCGCCTCCGGCATCATATTGATTCGCACCGGTACACCAAAAATCAGCCATATTGCCACTACCGTTGATTGTTAAAGTGTTTCCGTTTAATGTTGCGGTAACATTTGATAAATAATGACCGCCTTGTACCGGATTATGTCCGATATCCCAAGATTGCCCTACAGCCTTACTTACACCTCCACAAAACAAAAGCGCCATTGCACAGATTATTAATAAGTTTCCTCTACTCATCAGGCTTTTCGACTTCGCCCCGTTTTTGAAATGGCCTCCGGCCTCCATTGCGGCGCAACTGTTTGCACATGCCGCAGAATTTGTAATTTTTTTGTTCATAATAAAATAATTTGATTTGGTTAATAAATTGGTTTAAAAGTGTTTGTTTTATTTTTTTGTTTTGGTTACGAATAATAAAAAAAGCGTGATACTTAAAATATCCGCTTCCTAAGGTATTTGACGGGACCCGATGTTACAAATAAGTTAAGTTCACGCCTTCCGCGAACATTAAACTTATCTTTCAACATCTTTAAATCGTCAAATTTTTAGGAAGAAAGATAAAAGCCTAATGCTTTTTATATGTTTGTTTTGCGCTTAGTAGCACATTGTTTTTATGTTATATTCATAATTGTTTTAGTTCATAATTCAGGCGCGAAAATACAATTAAATATGATTTTCTGAAGTAGGATATTTTGAGATGGCAAGTAGTTTTTTTTGATTTCGCACCTTGAATTGCTTGTTTTGCATTTTTTATTATTTTTGCCGACGCAATGGAAAGTAGAACGGTATTTGATACAAATATTTGGGTTAGCTACATTATTAAATCCAAAGATGATGAGTTGTCAGTTTTTGTAGAGAAGAAAGATGTACGTTTTTTACGTTCTGCGTCATCTGCGTGCAAAAAAACTAACCCCCTTAAACCATAATCATTATGAAAAACATTTTATTTGCAATCTTATCCTTATTGCTTTCAGTAAGTTGTACTGCGCAAACGAAACCCCAAACGAAAGAAGAACCTAAAAAAGAAGTTATGCAAGAAGTACTCATCGAAACCTCTTTGGGCAACATTACCATTGTCCTTTTTAACGAAACGCCGCTTCACCGCGACAATTTTATCAAGTTGGTGAACGAACAATTTTATGATGGCGTTTTGTTTCACAGAATTATTCAAAATTTTATGATTCAAACGGGAGATCCTGATTCAAAAAAAGCAACCAAAGGACAACGTTTGGGCATGGGCGGCCCCGGCTATTTGATCCCTGCGGAAATTAAACCACAATTCTCTCATAAACGTGGTGCTATAGGTGCTGCACGAACTAATAATCCTGAACGCGCATCTTCCGGATCACAGTTTTATATTGTAGATAATCCTAACGGAGCGCATCATTTGGATGGACAATACACCGTTTTTGGCGAAGTGATTTCCGGCATGGAGGTGGTAGATAAAATTGCGGCACAACCGAAAGACCAAGGAGATCGTCCGTTGGAAGATATTAAGGTTATTTCAATGAAATTGGTTGAGAAAAAGTAGTTAAGGTCTTTTTCTAATTTTCCCCTTGACAAACGCCCTCTTTTTGTATATATTCGCCGCGTACTAAAAACTTTTAAACAATCCCAATTAATCCTGATAATATCCGAATCGTTTCATCAACAGATCCTGATTACGCCAATCTTTCAGCACTTTCACCGAAATATCTAAAAACACATGTTTTTCTAAAAATGCCTCAATCGCCTTTCGGGATTCAATGCCTAATTGCTTGATGGCAGCGCCTTTATTGCCAATGATGATTCCTTTCTGGCTGTCTCGTTCGCAATACAGCATAGCGCCGATACGCACGATCTCTTCATCTTCCTTAAAGCTCTCAATCACAACCTCTACGCTGTATGGAATCTCTTTTTTATACAGCATCAATATTTTTTCGCGAATAATTTCCGAAATAAAAAACCGCACAGGCCGGTCGGTCAGCTCATCTTTTGGAAAAAACGGCGGCGACTCGGGCAACAGTGTGATGATTTTCTCCAGCAATAAATTAACATGAAAACCAGTAAGCGCCGATATTTCTATTGTTTCTGCCTGAGGCAACAAACTTTGCCAATGATTTTTTGTTTCCGCAATAGTTTCCTCCGATGCTTTGTCCGCCTTATTGATGACTAACAAAATGGGAATAGAGATATGTTGTAATTTTTCGATAACATCCTGATTATAATTGGTCTCTCCATATTCTATCAGATACAAAATCACATCGGCATCTTTCAGCGATTCATTCACAAAACGCATCATCAATTCTTGCATTTTGTAGGCGGGCGTTAAAATTCCGGGCAGATCGGAATATACAATCTGATAATCATCGCCATTCACGATGCCTTTGATGCGATGGCGGGTGGTTTGGGCTTTCGCGGTAATAATCGACAGGCGCTCGCCTACCAAACGATTCATCAGCGTGCTTTTCCCTACATTCGGGCTTCCGATAATGTTGACAAAACCGGCTTTGTGTATGGGGTTTTCCATGGGTGAAAAATTTGGACAAAAATAGGAGAAATATTTAGATGCTAACGAAAAATAATTTTTGTACCTTTGCGCCAAAATTAGAAATACGTAAAAACATGAATCAACAACGAATTTATATCGACACTTCAATAGTAGGCGGTTTCTTTGATACGGAGTTTGAAAAAGAAACTAAATTACTTTTTCAACGGCTCGAAAATAATGAAGTTGTTTTTGTGGTTTCCGAAGTGCTTACAGGCGAATTAGAAAATGCACCTGAAAGAGTTAGGACATTATTAGATAATTACAACAATGATTTTTTAGAAAAAGTACCATTGACAGATGAAGCGCGCGAACTCGCCGACAAATATATTGCCGAAAATGTTATCGGAAAAACAAGTTATGACGATTGTTGTCATATAGCGCTTGCTACAATTCTTCGAGTTGATGTGCTGGCAAGTTGGAATTTTAAACACATTGTAAATCTTATCCGAATAAGAGGCTATAATGGCGTAAATTTGAAAAATGGTTACACAACCATTGAAATTAGAAACCCAAAAGAATTAATTGATTATGGAAAAGAGATTTGATTGCTTAAAAATGAAAGAAGAAATTCAGGCAAAGATATACGAGGAAATAAAAGACTTACCTCCCTCTGAAATAGTAGCCTATTTCAACAAAAAATCACAAAATAGTGCTTTGTGGCAAAGATTAGTAGCCCGCGATAACGCACGAAAGCAAAATCTTTGCTAATCTTATTTATAAATGGATAGATTTGTTTAAAAAAATGCAACAAGAATTGGAATACTGCGCTTTATTAAAATAACAATGACCTTACCCGAAAAATACAACTTCCTCATCAATTATTTCCAAAAAAATAACCCTAACGCCGCCTCGGAGTTACACTTTTCAAATGCTTAC
This sequence comes from Lentimicrobiaceae bacterium, assembly GCA_009787485.1. Classification (GTDB taxonomy): domain Bacteria; phylum Bacteroidota; class Bacteroidia; order Bacteroidales; family WCHB1-69; genus WRNX01. The sequence continues at coordinate 3,930 of WQWP01000126.1, forward strand.
GAATTGGGGTTGGCAGTGGTACTCTCTGCGCAATGCACCGACAAGCGCGTGAACATGATTACGCCGGCGCTGTTTGCAAAATTTCCTACGCCTTTTGATTTGGCAAAAGCTTCGTACGAAGAGGTTTACGAACTTATAAAATCTGTTTCGTATCCAAATAATAAAACCAAACATCTGATTGGGTTGGCACAAAAGTTGGTTTCAGATTTCAATGGTATCGTGCCGGATAGTTTAGAAGCGCTCACCTCGCTGCCCGGAGTGGGAAGAAAAACCGCAAATGTTATTTTATCGGTGATCTTCGATAAGCCCGCCATGGCAGTGGATACGCATGTGTTTCGCGTGGCAAACCGCTTGGGGATTGTGAAAAATGCAACCACTCCGTTAGAGGTAGAAAAGCAGTTGGTGCAGCATATTCCTGAGGATTTGCTGGCGCGGGCGCATCACTGGCTCATTTTGCATGGGCGGTATGTTTGTTTGGCGCGAGCTCCGAAGTGTGGGGAATGCGGACTTTCAACCATCTGCGAAAGAAAAACTCTGTGAAACTCTGTGAACTCTGTGTCTCTGTGCTGAAAAATTTTATTCAACACAGAGATACAGAGTTCGCAAAGAGACACAGAGAATAGATAAAATTTTATTTTTGCCACCAAGATTTATATGTTATGGCACCCCTCAAATCTCAAACCGCATATCTCGTCGCACTCCTGCTCCTCTTCGCTTCCTGCGTAAAAAAGCAAGAAGTTCCTATTCCGAAACCCAAAGGTTATTTCCGCTTAATCACACCGGAAGTAGCTTATCAACGCTGGGACAGCATCTTTCCTTTTTCTTTCGATTACTCAAAACATGCCACGTTAAGTTTTCAGAGAAAAGAAAACAATATCTATTGGATTGATATTCACTATCCTTCACTGTCGGCAACGTTTAAAATGACCTATTATCCCGTTGCCAATAACCTGCATCGTTTGATGTGGAGCGAGGAAGAACAAGTGATGTTTCATGTAGAGCGAATGATGACCGACGATATTCAGTTTTCTACTGTAAACGACCCTGCTGCGCGGATTTTCGGCAGATTGTACGAACTGGAAGGCAAAAACGTAGCCACTCCCTTCAAGTTTTGGCTTACCGATAGCACACATTATTTCGTAAAAGGCACCCTTTACTTCGATTTTGCCCCAAACAACGATTCATTAGCGCCCATCATTGATTATTTGAGAAGGGATGCTTTGATGATGGTGGAGAGCTGGGGGTGGAGTGGTAAGAGGTAAGAGGGATGAGGTGTGTGGTGGCTATTGCCGTCAGTTTTAACCGACGGACATGTAATAAGACAGATATTGTTGCGTTAACATGAATTATTCACAAACTAAATTAAATAGCTATGAAAAAATGGATTTGTACCGTTTGCGGCTATGTTCACGAAGGAGAACAAGCCCCTGAGTTTTGCCCGCAATGTAAACAACCGCGCGAAAAATTCAAATTACTAGAAGAAACCGAAAAATTGGAATGGGCCGACGAACACCGTCTTGGCGTGGCTCAAGGATTAAATGAGGAAGTAGTGGCAGGACTTCGCGCGCACTTTACCGGCGAAGGCTTGGAAGTAGGTATGTATCTGGCAATGAGCCGCCAGGCAGACCGCGAAGGCTATCCGGAAATTGCAGAAGCCTACAAAAGAATCGCTTATGAAGAAGCTGAGCATTGCGCACGTTTTGCAGAGCTGCTGGGCGAAGTAGTTTGGGATACCAAAACCAACTTGGAAAAACGGATGTACGCCGAGCAAGGAGCCTGCGCCGACAAAAAAAGGATTGCTACCTTGGCGAAACAATTAAACTATGATGCCATTCACGACTCGGTGCACGAAATGTGCAAAGATGAAGCGCGTCACGGACAAGCATTTGAAGGTCTTTACAATAGATACTTCAAAAAGTAAATAAAAACAGATTTTGTTACCCGTTCCAAATGATTACATCGGAGCGGGTACATTTTTCTTCTTGAGATAACTGCGAATTTATACGCTGTAATATTTCGGTTTCCGACAGTTTCGGATTTCGGTTTTTAATGCGCTCAATTCTAACATCTAACGGCGCATCCACCACCATAATTTTATCGAAAAACTTTTCTAATCCTGCTTCAAAAATAATGGCGCTCTCTAACATCACGATGTTTGAATCTTGTTGAGATGCCCAATCTTCAAAGTTTTGCATGACTAAAGGATGAATAAAGGCTTCTATCTGTTTTCGTTTTTCAAGATCTGAAAAAACGAAAGTTGCTAATTTAGAATAATCTAATTGGTTATTGGTAAAACAAACATCTCCATATTTTTCCTTAAAAAAAGCGATAGCTCCCTTAGTATCATACAGTTTTTTAGCTTCTTCATCGGCATAAAAAACGGGAATACCCATGTCTGAAAACTGTTTCGAGACATAGGTTTTTCCCGTGCCGATTCCGCCGGTAAGGGCAATCTTAGTCTTTTTTTGCGGGCGCATTCGGATCTACCGCTACGGCTGCTTTTTCTATTCTAAGTTTTGTGCCGTCTTCTACTTCAA
>WQWP01000127.1 GCA_009787485.1 Lentimicrobiaceae bacterium
GATAACAAACCGCTTTTGATTGCTAATGGGCACGTCCTGCGGTTTGAGCAATTGCAGCACCTCCATGAAGATGGTGGCAGGTAGTAAAAAGTAATGGCAAACCTTTTCATGCGAGGCAAGGAAACGTAACCAGGGCGCAGCGTAGGTTTCGCCAACGGAGTGTTCGCCGGTGGCTGTCAAGTCAATGCCCTGCTCGCGGTTTCCTTCACTGTTCAAGCAAACAGGCGCGGCATGTTCGTAGTAGCAAGAATTGTTTACCTTGCTTGGTTTGCGCCCCAAATAGTTAACAAGTATCATGTCAAACTCTTTGCTGCCGGTGTCGAAAATTGGGCTGCAACCCTCTACTTCTATGTTAAGTAAATGGTGGCTGTTGGTAATTCTTTCATCGGCAATTTTCATGTTTGGGATTTTAAGGGGCGTGATGTCTTCACTATCGCCCTCCCCTATTTCCAACATTTGATTGTTGCCGGAATAAGCCTCCCACCTAAAAACCCAATTTTGAACAGAGTCGCCTGCTCTTACGGCAATGCGGTAGCGGTTTTCGTTTTCCACGAAACAGATTTTACCATAGTTCCCGTATGCATCGGGAAGTTGTGAGCACGTTTTTACTGAGGGTAAAATCTTTGTTTCGTCAATATCTTCGCTGCTAAGGGCATCAAACTTATAGCGGTATTTCTTAGGCTCATACTTTTCGATGTAGCTTTTTTTTGTAAGAAGATATTGCGACAAATCAATGGCTTGCGCATGATTGAGAATGTCTTTGAAAAAAGAAAGCTCAATCTGTCCTTTGGCGGAATCAATAAACATACTTAAACCAAAGGCATTACAGATATTGCTGATAAAATCGCTGTTTGTCAGGGCAGGTACATGCTCGGCAAACTTGATTTTGTTTGCAAACACGTTGCAAATGCTGTAAATCGTTTCGGGATTGTTGATAAATTCAATTCTTTGATATTTATCAATCATAACAGCTTGGTAAGATGCTGATGAGGCTAATGTTACTTTTCCAAAAAAGAAGCCGTAATAGCGAGAGCCTGTTAATCTTTGGGTAAAAGGAAAGTTAAATGTGTAATATCCTGCTCCATTGTAGCCCATTTGAGACTGTAACTGACTGCGATTGTATATTTTGTAAAAATGGTTGAAGTAGGTAAAATCTCCACTGCGCATATTACCAACTTTCCCATTCCATTCATCTGTGCTACTCCAAAGAATCCAATCCGGAAATGGATCCATGTGGTCAATGATAAAAAACATAAGCACTTCTTTGAACACAAAGTTAGGCTCATTGGGAACTGTCCATTCACGGAGTAAATTGGCAGGCAAGTACGTTTTAATCGAAACGTTAATCTGATAGTTTTGAGTGGTTGGCGGTATGAAGAAATAGTGTTCTGCGTTGTTTGTCTCAAAAGGCATGAACTCATCATCGTATATTTCATCAATGAATGTACCTGTGGGAGAGAAACTTATTGTTGCTTTTGCACTGTCCGGATTCTCTGTTTGGGATGCTAACCCATCTAATGCTCGCATGCTTTGGGAGTAGATTTTTTTAATGTTGTTTTCTTCGCGGAAATTTCCGATCATTTGGTAACCACCGTTTTTAATTACGTTTTCAAGTATCCAAAGCAATTGAATTGCAGGGGCAAATGCAAAGCTGTTGGGATTGTTCAGGGCATTGTTATTAAAGATGCGCACGCCACGATTGCCCGATAATGCTTCTATTACACTGCCCGAGGCATTTGTAAACAGGCGGTTAACATAGCAACGGTCTAATCCAACGTTATCATTGGTATTGATGGATGCTTGAAAACCGGACTGATTGCCGGGTGGCGCTGGGTCATTGGGAAGCAAAAACCAGCCAAAATCTTTATTGGCAGAGCCATAAAAAACGGTGTCAATAAACAAAAAGAATTTGAAAATTGCATCTTCCTGCAAAGAGCTGGCAAGCATGCTGAGCCACCCTGTCTTAAGCCCACCCGAAGTAGCGCTGATGATGTAATTATCGCCGTAATTGTTTTCCGAAAGTTTTTTCTCTGAAAAATCTTCCGGAAACGGATTGATTACCAAGCCACAGGCATAACTTGTATCTGTGGATTTTTGGATATACAAATCTCCGGCAGCAATTTCAATGCCATCAACAGAAACGATGCAGAGATATTTTTTACACCTTTGAACATAGATAAAGCGTGCCTGTTTGAAAATAAGGTCGTTGTCCATTGCGGAGACTTCAAAGGTGAAAACAATATCGCCCTCTATCCCGCTGACGGAGAATGCGCTGTTGTTTACCTCTAATTGAAGGCTGGTATTTTTGGCGATGTATAGCAGTTGCCCTTCAATTTTTATTTCAATCATGGTGTTTCTATTATTGGTTTTTCATCCTCAATGGGCGTGCCTCCAACAGGGGTTTCACCAACAGGCAAATCTTCTGTTTTTTTGGGCACTAATTTCTCAAATGTTGCATCTTGCAAAATAAGATACTTTAAGTAAAGCACTAAATCAAAGATGGTTGCTTTGTAATTTTCGTTACCGGCGTTGATGGAAAGCAACATTTTTTCATTGAAATTGTATCTTAATGCCGGAAGTTTGCTAAAATCACTGTCTAATTTCATTCCCAATTCATTTCTTGCTGTTTCCCTTGCTTTGCTCTCTCCTACTTGTGCAATCAAACCTTCAATTTCCTGTACATTATGGAGTTGAGACAATGTAAGATTGAGCTGCTGGGCTGTTGTGTTTTCCGTTAACTCAACGCCATTAATGCAGGGACGGTCTCTAAGATCGTAAAAACTAACCGGGGCTTGTTGCCCTTGATTTACCTGTTGTATTACGGTATTGAGGATTTCTCTGATCGTTGAAAGCTCCATGCCGTCTTCAATAAATGCTATACTCATGTTTCTGCTATTAAAGTTGTATTTTCTTTTTCTTCAAATGTAAACCTATCATTCCAAACTTGATAAAGAGGCTCATTCCATGTGTTTTCAAATACTTCTTTTTCAAAAGTTCCTGATGACATGTTGACTGTTGGCGAAGGTAGCGACCTGTCCGGTATTTTGAAAGTATATTGAAACTCTGCCGATTGCAAGTCTTCGCCTTCATCAAAGATGGTAAGCGTATCGGGAAGGATAGTAATGGGGAGAAGTGAGCCATTTACAATTTTGTAATGAAACCTGTTTTCGAGAGCTTCGCTAAGCAGTTTCATTTCAAAATCGGATTTATAGCCTGTTCGGGCTGTAAATGTCGTAAAAATGTCCTGAACGTCAATCTCTACTTTACCATCGCTTGTAACCTTTTCACCGTCAACAGTTTTCTCTACCATCTCATTTTCGATAAAAAATGACTCCAACACGCCGTATTTGTTTTGCAGTAGAAACTCCTTTGCGTAAAAAGGCTTTTCCTGCAAAACGAAAGTGCGCGTCCACACTGCGGCAGGGGCGGCGGTATGGTAAATGCGAACGGTATAGTGTAGAATTTGCGTGGAGTGGTTTTCTAACGAAAGCACTTTAACAGACAGTGGAATGCGTACTATTGAAAAATTGGTAATTACCAGCGCACCCGGATTGATATTGTTTTTTGTAGTGCCGTTTTCGTTACGAATATCAATGCGCACCTGCAAAGTGGATGTAGAGGCAGTGGAAGCATTGGGGTTAAAAAGCATAAAATAAGCGTACTGCGGCAAGTCCATGTAGCTTTTTACGGTCAAGGCGGACGGCGAGCCATAACTTCGCGGTCTCGCAAACGAGGATAGCTTATTGCTGCCACCCATTGGGCAGTTCCAATCGGGTAGATTGGCTGCTCTGTGCGCTTCCGATAATTTTCCGTTAACTAAATGGTACTCATTTGAAAACTTTATCATCTGCACGGTATCCTCAAAATAATCGGAATAGACGAGGCAGCACTTAATCATCGCATATTTGAGCTTATAAACAGCAAGTTTTTGGCTCAATGAGGGCGTGTCCACTTCTTGAAAATAGGAGCGTAACAGCGCAAGGGGTAACGATGCTCTGTTGTTTGCGCTCACGTGCAGCAAAATTTCGGGAGTGTGTACTGTTTTTGTAATCCCTGCGGCACAATGGGTTACTTCCAATTTTGCAAACAGTTTGTAGCCCACTTTGTCCACTTTTTCTATACCGGTTGTTTGGCTGAGAAATTGGATATTTGCCGCGCTGTCATTGGTTTGCAGCGTTACATTTTCTCCCCCGTTTTGCCGTGAGGTAAATCTGATTTCCAATGTGTTTAATACAGTAACAGAGTAATATTTAGCAACATAGTAATTTTGTCCGATTTTCTTCAGTAGCTCGTTTTGCCTGTCTGCGGCTGATGAGTAGAGATAAATTGCATACGGCTCGTTAATAGCGGAAGTTGTATTGCGGAAATAAAAAACCAATCTTTTTGTTCCAAATGTTAGCTCAAGATAGTAATTTGCTCGTGGCATGGTGTTTATCTTGTAGCGACTTTCCGCTTTTCTTCCGGTAACGGCTACCGGCGTTCCACTTAGGCGAAAGCTAAGGGCATTATTGGCAAAATCGAAGGTAAAAGGGGCTTCTACTATGTTGGCTGGCATGATGTTACTGTTTTAAGGCGGCGGCGTTGCGTAAAAAGTTTTCCTGTGCTTCAAATTCAAGCTGCTTGTCGCGGCTTAGTACCGCTTGGCGGTTTTTGGGGTCGCTCATGTATTTGCTTAATTGGATAATTTGTTCCAACATTTGTGATAAAGTTTCGCCATCTTGTGTGGATGTGCTGTTTGTGTGATAGTTATTTGTAACGGATTGTACCGAATTGGAAGCGAAATTGATCGCCCTTTTTAATACTCAAATTTTTTAATATTTTTGTCGGTCAGTAGTGATAATCTTTATTAAATCCTGAACGGTGGTTGCCTGTTGGTCGTACTCTTTTTTAACTTCTACAAGTACATTTTTGTACTCTTTCTGAAAATCAAATGTTTTCTTCAACTCTATGTTGTTTTTTATCCACTTGCCAATTCCGATGCCGATGGCAGTAATAGCGGTAATGATTGCCAACCACGGCACTTTGGTTGCGGCAGCGTGGTAAAGTTTCATGGCTTGGGTGGCTTTTGCTGTGTTGCCGGCAAGCTGGTATTTGGCGGCGGCAAGGCGAAGCGTTATAGCACGCTCTGTATTTTGCAACACTATGGAAACTTTGCTGTAAGTATTCTGCGCTTTTTGCGCTGCCGTAACCAAAAGCAGTTTGGAAAGATAAAGCGCATACGGCGCTATTAAGGCGAGAATGGCAACTTTGTTTTCCTCACAAAATTTAATCACTTTTGCAAGCAGCTTTAAGCCGCCGGTAGTGGTTTTGGTTAACTTTATTAGTAACGGATAAAATTTTTCGCCAAGCTCAAGCCGTTTGTCTCGGAAGCGTTTGCGGGCTTTTTCGAGATTCGCCTGCATATTGTTGTTTTTTACATCGTATTCTATCAAGCAAGAAGTAGCTTCCCGCATAGCTTTGTTGGCAATTGACTGAGCTGCTTCTACCTTGTGCAGCGAATTTGCCATTGATGAGATGGCGGCTGCGGCGCGTGCGCCGTCCAGCCCTATATCTTTAAAAATGGGCAAAAGTTTGTCGAAACCGCCTGCGCCCTGAAAGCCTTTGAGTGTGCGTTTTAAGGCTTCGTTCATGTCGGTTTCAATCAGCTTTTGAAACTCCTTAATCTCCATGCCGGCAATCTTGGCAAACTCGGCAGGCTTTGAAATGAGTTTTTGAATGAGCTTTTGAAAAGCGGTGGCGCTCATTTCAACCTTTTGCATATCCTGGTCAAGTGCGGAAGCGTAGCCAAGTATTTGGTCTGCGGAGAGTTTGGCTTGCACGGCGATGCCGCCCAAACGTCCGGCGAAATTGACCATGTATTTTTCGTTGGCGGTAGATGTTTTGCCAAGCTCATTAACGGCAGAGCCAAGCGAAAGCATTTTATCTTTGAGGTTTAAGCCCTGCAATATGTTGGATGAGCGCTCATAAACATCTACCATTTTACCGATGGCAAGGGTGGCATTATCGCCCAACACATCGCCCATTGCAATATTTATCACGTCTGAGGCTTCTACAAATTGCTTTACCAAATCTTCGGTGCTGATGCCGAGCTTGCCGGCAATGTAGGCAAGGTTGTTTAACTGCTCCCTGCTTGTGCGGGTGTCCATCTTTTTGAAACTGCTATTAAGCTTCTCCACCTGTTCGCGTGTAAGGGTGGTGGTTTTGATAACATCGCTGTAGATGTCGTCCATTGCTGCAAGGTCGGTAGCAGTTTGTTTGAGCGTGCTAACGATGTTGTTGAATGCGCTGAACATTTGGGTAAAGCCGCCCATGCCTGCGCCAAAGACCATCATTTTTCTTTGCAGCTTTTCCCAAGTGCCGGCAACGCTGTCAATGTTTTGGCTGTGCTCCTGCAAGTAGCCGCGAAGTTGTTGTATCTTCTTGGCA
>WQWP01000128.1 GCA_009787485.1 Lentimicrobiaceae bacterium
GCGATAATCAATACCACACTACGAAAGTTGTTATTAATTAACCTGTAGGGGCAGGGCACGCCTTGCCCCTACGGAAACGATACACAATAATAGTAGTTAATAATTTTTGGACGGAGAGGGCGCTCTGAAAAGGGGCGCCTTTTCTATTTTTCGCGAATTTTTTGGATCAGTAAAGCCTGATACCTGAAATACTATGCTAAGATTCGCTATCAAGAAATCTTTTTATTTTTGCAATCCAAATATTATTACTCCAATAAACTTCTTATCATGTTCAAAAAGAATTTCTTAATTGTAATATTGCTTTTTTCGATTGTAATTTATGGGCAAAGTCAGCCTTCTAATTTATCTCAAAACAGTGAGTTTATTTCAAACTTCAAACATCTGTCTGCGCAACAACTTCTTGATACGGCAGAATATTATATTGAAAACAATCTTAGTGATATAGCTTTAGCATGCTATAGCTTAATTATTAATACTCCTGTAAAAGATACTGATTTTGAGCAACAAAAGAAAAAAGTTACAGCATATAATGGAGCTGCAATCAGATGCTACTATATGTGCGATTATCGCAGTGCGTACGAGTTTTTAATTAAAGCATTGATTTTATGTGAAAAAATAAATTACGTTTCACACTACGCAAAAATTTATAATAACATAGGTAATATTTATTATCGTTTCAAAAAGTATGATATTGCAAAATTGAATTATGCAAAAGCATTGAACTTGTGTCATGATACTGCATCTATTGTAGTTATATTAAATAATTTAGGTTCTACTGACTTGGAAGGTGGGAAAATGGACAGTGCATTTTATTTTTTCAACAAATCACTAACAATGAGTAAATTGTATAATGATGTCCATTCGTTCAGCATATTAAATAATATAGCGCTGCTTTATAAAAAAGAGAAACAATATGATTCTGCTTTTTATTATTTTCGATTATCACTCAATGAATCAAGGAAAAACAATAAAACAGAAAAAGAAGCTGATAATTTATCAAGTTTAAGCAACCTCTTTTTTGAAATCAATAAATATGATTCTGCCTTGTTTTATGCTGATTTATCGAATACTATTGCCGTAGAAAATAATTTTTTAGAGATTTTAGCAGAAAATTACCTTACAATATCAAAAATTGAGGAACTAAAAGGAAGTAATAAAAAATCTTTGGAAAATCTTAAAAAATACGCTCAGTTAAAAGATTCGATTTTTAATACCGATATATTCGGCGACATCAATCAATTGCAACGTTTGTATGAGATTTCAAAAACAGATCAACAAATTGAACAACTCTATATAGAGCAGCAAATAAAAGAACGTACAATTTATTTTCAAAAAATTCTTTGGTTTGGAACACTTTGCGTTTTGTTGTTGTTGGGCGCCGGTTTATTGTTCTTTTACCTACAAAATAGAAATTTAAACAGAGCGTATAAAGCATTGTTTGAAAAGAATATCGAAATTATTGACATTCAAGAAAAGTCATCAGAAATAGATAGAGAAAAAGTCAATAAAAAAGTGCTTGTCAATAAAATGCAAGATGAGCTTATTGATAAAATTATAACCGTGATGGAAGATACAACCTTAATTTGCGATATGGAATTTTCAATAGATAAGCTCGCGGAATTAGTAGAGTCTAATCAAAAATATGTTTCACAAGCTGTTAACACTGTTTTTCGGAAAAATTTTCGTTCGTTTTTAAATAGCTACAGAATAAAAGAAGCGCAACGCTTATTTTCGGAACCCGATGCTGTAAACTATACTATAGAGTCGGTAGCGCTTAAAGTAGGTTTTAAGTCTCGTACTGCTTTTCGAGATGCTTTTAAAGAAATTACCGGAATAAATCCTAACCTCTACTTAAAATTGATGCAGGAAGCGCGCGCTTCTTAGGTTAATTTCATGAAATTAACCTAAGATTTATCATAGATACAAATTTCGTTGTTAACTATTTTTAATTTTGCCAACTTTATTATTAGATTGTCAAATTTAATTTTTATAATTTATGAAAAAATTTATCATTTCATTTTTGATGTTTTCTGTTATTTTGGCACCAAGCATGTTGTATGCCAATACCCCACCCGATGCAGACTACACTTTCACCATTACGCAAACCGGAACCGATTTTGAGGCAGTTGGATTCGCCGCTACAAGTCCCGGAGTTCCCATCACAATTGCTCCAAGTGCGATGATACAAGATGTTATCAACGCCATTGATCTTGGAAGAGAAACCGCTGTTAAGAAATTGATCTTCAATGGCGGCGCAACGGCAATTGATTTAAGTACGCAAAGCGCAATTTTTGCCCAAGGCGTTTATGTATTTGAAGGTAAGGTAACTTCTAATACCGTCAATGGTACGATTCGTCTTGAGAGCAATGCATCTTTGTATGTGGTTTCGGGAGAAATAGCAGCGACCGGAACCGGTAGGGCGATATTTAGCGAAACTTTAGGAGCTATAAATGTTTCAGGTGGAACAGTAAAATCCGAACTGGGAGTGGCAATTTACAGCGCTTCAGCCGGTATCATTACTATTTCTGAAGAAAATGATAGCAATTCTACTTTAATCACTTCCGGCTCAATTCTCGGTACTAGTTCGGCAACTGTAACTTTAGCAGCCGTTGCAGGCATTACGGCAGACAGGTTAGTAATATTGGGCGGCAAGATTGAAAATGTTGATGGAAATACAAGCAGTTGCGCTATATCAAATTTATCGACAGGTACAATTAGTATATCTGGCGGAGAGGTTTATTGCGAAACAGCCATGGCGATTTCCCAAACCGGCGCTGGTACAATAAATGTTTCAGGCGGTTCGATAAAGGGATATTTTAATGCAATTAATAACACAAGCAGCGGCTACATTAATATTTACGGCGGTATATTGGAAGGAAACATCAGACCGGCTATTTATACTACCAGTGCAAGAGTAGTAAACATTTCCGAAACCAACCCTGAAATACCTACATATATTAGCTCCTCTGCAACACAACCTTACGGAACACTTCATGTTAGAAATTTAATGTCTCAGGGAGGGTTTAATATATCCGGCGGGTTGATAGAGAACAAGGCAAATGGATTAGGACATGTAATCATGTTAGAAATATCAGGCACAAACACTATTTCCGGTGGAATAATTAAGGCAACCGGAGGCTTTATTATAGAAAACAGAGATGATAACAATATCAATATCACAGGAGGCGAACTAATTGGATTAGGAAATTCAAGGGGTATTAATAATAATTACCGAGGAAATATTAATATCTCCGGAGGTATTATCAGAACGGAGAACAATGCGGCAATTTACACAATGCCCACATCTATGGGCATGATAACAATTTCGCAAGCAAACGAAAACATTCCTACTTTGATAACATCCAACTATTCGGACATAGAAACAGGTGGAACAATAATTTTAGGGCGATTAGGCGGCTCCATTACATTGTTGAATGTAAAAGGTGGAAAAGTAGAAAATACTAATGGAAACGCAATATTGATTGTTGGCCAACCAATAAATGCTAACATTTTGGGTGGAACAGTTGTTTCAGAAAATAGTGGAGCAGCAATTTATAATCATGGTAACGGAGTTATTACCATTGACGAAGAAAATGAAAACATTCCTACATTGGTAACTTCTAACTGTTCCGTAAATACGCTTGGAACAATTTTTTTAGCCAATCAAGGAACAACAGAAACCGCAAGATTAGTTGTTAATGCCGGAACGATTAAAAATGCAGATAACTCAACAGGTTCGCCCGGAAGAGCAATTTACAATGCTTCCACAGGCGCTGTTAATATGACCGGCGGATTAGTTGAAGCTAACACAGGCTATGCCATTCATAATGCCTCTACCGGTGCGATTAATGTTTCGGGCGGTACTATCAAATCTGAAACCGGTCGGGGAATCCATAATGCTTCTACCGGAGTGATCACCATTTCGGAGGCAAACGCAAGCAAGCCTACACTTATTATTACAGGTGAACTTGGCGGCTTAGGAGTGCCTGCCAACTACGGTATTTATTTGGCAGCTGCCGGTACAGTAAGAGAGACACGCCTTTTTATTAAAGGAGGTACTATACAAAACAATTGTAAATACGCCATTTATGGAGCTTGTGTTTACAACGCTTCGATAGGTAAAATAGAAATTAGCGGCGGAAATCTTTTAGCAGATTTTGGCTACTGCGTTTATAATACAACCGGCGGCATGGATATGTCGGGCGGTTATCTTCATTGCAATGGCGACGGCAGCCCCGCAAGTGTTGCCGTTTGTATGGCTAACCCCGGCGCCCTCGGTATTTTAAATATTACCGGCGGAACAATAAGATGTGAATCAGGCGCAGCTATAAGTGTACAAGGAATGAGCGGTACAACGGTTAACGTTTCTCAGGTAGACGATAATGTACCTACTATTATATCTACAGGCTTTAAAGCCGGCGGCGCTTTCAGTGTCCCTGCAGCTATCTACTTGCAAACACAAATGACGGCCGCCACATTAAATGTTCAAGGCGGAACAATTATTAGCGACGGAGTAGATGGTGCTTTCCAGGGCGCCTGTATCAGAACAAGGGAAAGCTCACATGTTAATATATATGACGGTACATTGATTGTAGAAGATGGTATTGCCGTTGACTTGGATTATAGCGGCAATTTTAATATGTACAATGGTTTAATTGATGCAAGAAATGGAAGTATGGCGCTGTTAAGCCGTTATGGTTATATCGTTAACGTTCGAGGTGGAACAATTCAATCAGCACAAAATACTGCTATTTGGTTCGATGTAACTACCTCAAGCGGAAGACTTAACATTTCTCAAGACAATCCGAACATACCCACGCTTATTACTTCTGCAGTAAATGCTTCCGATAACAGAGGTACGATTCAGTTAGGTTGTGTAATTTGCGGTACAACTCCACAATTAACCATGACAAATGGTGTGATTGAAAATACCGGAAACGGACCAACAGTGAATAATGTTTCCAATGTATCAGTTAATATTAATGGCGGAACAGTAAGTGCATTAGATAACTCGGCATTTAGATGGTTAGGAACCGGAACATTAACAATTTCAGAAGTTAATGAAAACACTCTCACTTTGGTAACCTCTGCCAGTACAAATACAGAACGTGGAACCATTCATCTTAACAATGGAAGCACAACGCTGAGAATCAATGCCGGAGAAATTGGAAACTCTTCTTCTGAAACAGAAAATGTTATAACAAATCCGCCTAATGCCACAGTGATTATAGCTCCTCCTACAATATCAAACGAAAGCGCTGATATCAATCAAGAATATGATGGTACAGGTACCATTTCTGCAACTGCGCATACCCGCATTAGAATTTCAAGTTTCTGGTACCAATGGTATAAAGATAACATAGCTGTTGACAATTCAAACTCATCTTCATTATTAGTAAATACCGTTCCGCAAAGCGGCACTTATGTGATGGGAGCAAAAACGGTATTTTATGGTTATGAGTCTCTTGAAAGTTTTTCAAATCCAATTGAAGTTAATATTACTAAAGCACCGGGCGCCGTTGTAGATGCACCCGTTTTTGAAAGTTCAACATATTACACTTTAACAATTTATGCAGTAACCCCGCCCGACAATGGTCAAATAGTAGAATATGCAATTAGCGAAAGTAGCAATGTTAATACTATTGTAAGTTGGCAAACCGCTGTAACTTTCACAGGGTTGAACCAGAATACCACTTATTACATATTTGCTCGTTCACAAGAAAACGACAATTACTATGCAGGCCCAATCCAAACAAGCGCTGCAATGGCTACCGAAGCTTTGACTTACACCATTACTGCTACTGCCGGTGTTAACGGTTCCATTGCGCCAAACGGAGTAACCACTGTAATTCATGGGGCAACCCCCACTTACGTTATTACTCCCAACCCCGGCTACCACATTACCGCCATTATTGTTGACGGCACCCCTATTACCTATACGGTTGATCCGGAAGTAACTGCGTCATACAACTTTACTTTCAATCCGGTAGTTACAAACCGCACCATCTCTGCAACCTTTGCCTTAAATTGCTATACAATGAATCCGAATAATAGTATCGGACTCGGAGCAACTTTAACAATGAACCATGTTGGTTGTGTACCCCGTGGCTCGAACGTAACTTTCACCATCTCTGCCACTTGCCACCAATATCAAGTATGGGTTGGCGGTGTTTCTCAAGGCACTTTCAATGAGGTGCTGAATGATTATGTTTTCACTTATTCCATAACCAATGTTACCGAAAAACTTCCTTTAATTGAAGTACTTACAACGGGGAAACAATATACCGTTACCGCCACTCCGGCTCCGGGCATTGACCCAATGGGCTATATCAGCCCTGCCGGAACTGCCACCGTAAATTGCGGCGATGATAGGGAATATCTCTTCCATCCGGAATTAGGA
>WQWP01000129.1 GCA_009787485.1 Lentimicrobiaceae bacterium
AAACAGGTAGAGACAAATACTATAAAATAACCATCAAGGAAAAATCAACACAGAATAAATGAAAAAACTGCCGAAAGGTTTTTAGCTTGCGGCAGTTTTTAGATCATTTACTGAATATCCCTATTTATTTTTTTTTATTTTTTATTTTTTATTATCCGTCAGTTAAAACTGACGGCAATATTACAGTTAAAACTGACGGCAATATACGCTACATCCCTCCATCGCAAACAATTACCTGCCCTGTAATATAGGCCGATAAATCGGAGGCCAGAAACAACGCCGTATTCGCCACATCTTCCGGCTGCCCGCCTCTGCGCAAAGAAATAGTTTTAAAATAAGCATCTTTCACTTCTTGTGATAGCCCTTGAGTCATTTCGGTTTCTATAAACCCCGGCGCAATCACATTACAACGGATGTTGCGGCTGCCCAATTCTTTGGCAATAGATTTACTCAATCCGATAATCGCAGCTTTTGAAGCAGCATAATTTGCCTGCCCTGCATTGCCTGAGATACCCACCACCGAACCGATATTGATAATAGAGCCTTTTCTTTGTTTCAAGAAATAAGGCTGTATGGCTTTTACATGGTTAAAAACGGATTTTACGTTCACATTCATTACTAAATCCCAGTCGTTTTCGGTCATGCGCATGAGCAACGTGTCGCGGGTAATACCGGCGTTGTTTACTAAAACATCTATCGTATCAAAGGTTTCGAATGCTTTATTTACTGCGGTTTCTGTGGCAGTATAATCGGAAACGTTGTAGGGTAAGAAGATGGCTTTTACGCCTAATGCTTCTATTTCCTTTTGGATTTCATGCACAGTTTCGTTTTCTTGTAAATCGGTGAAAACGATGTTGGCGCCTTGTTGGGCAAAAGTGAGAACAATTTGCCTGCCTATTCCGCGAGCTCCGCCGGTGATGAGGGCGGTTTTTCCTTGTAATAACATAAGTTTGTGGTTTAAAGGGCTTACCGTCTTGTTACTCTTTTCATTACCAAGTTCTTCTGCGCCCACGGCGAGTAGCGCGCCGGCGGCATCTCAATGGTAATAATTTCGCTTTCTTCATCTCTGTTAGCATTCAAATAAAGATGCAGCGCCATGGTGATTGCGGCTGCTTTTTCGCCACGATCGGGTTCTTCGTTTGTTTCTTCCACAAGCGCCACCGGAGTCAATTTTGCTGCCTTATCCTCGAGCCTCTTGCGTTTATGGTTCAAGTACTTGCGCCTCATTTCAAGCGCCCGTTTTCCCAAAGATTTCAGTACGATTAAAGATAAGAACAATATGGTAAAAATTACCAAGGTAAAGGCAATTACTGTTAGCACGCTATATTTTGTCTCCATAAACTAATTAAATTTTAATTCCTAATTCTTAATTTCTAATTCTACAACGGTAAATTATCATGTTTCTTCGCCGGGTTTTCCAACCGTTTGTTTCTCAGGGATTCTAAGGCTCTGATGACGCGGAAGCGGGTATTACGCGGCTCAATCACATCGTCAATATAGCCGTAGCGGGCAGCGATGTAAGGGTTGGCGAATGCTTTGCGATATTCTTCTTCTTTTTCGGCGATAAACTCGGCGCGTTGCTCTTTATCTTCAATGGCAGAGATTTCTCTTCCACTGAGGATTTCTACGGCGCCTTTTTCACCCATTACGGCAATTTCGGCAGTAGGCCATGCGTAGTTGATATCTCCGCGTAAGTGCTTGGAACTCATTACACAATAGGCACCTCCATAGTTTTTCCTTAAAATAACCGTTACTTTTGGAACGGTAGCTTCGCCGTAAGCATACATCAATTTAGCTCCGTGAAGAATTAATGCGCCATATTCCTGTTGCGTGCCGGGGAGGAATCCGGGAACATCCACCAAGGTAACCAACGGAATATTGAATGCATCGCAAAAACGGATAAAACGTGCGCCTTTGCGAGAGGAGTTGATATCTAAAACACCGGCTAAATATTTGGGCTGGTTTGCCACAATACCCACCGACATGCCATTGAAGCGGGCAAAACCCACCATGATGTTTTTGGCATAATTTTCGTGTATTTCAAAGAAATCGCCATCATCCACAATGCTTAAAATTACATCTTTTACATCGTAAGGCTTGTTGGGATTATCGGGAATAATTTGGTTTAAAGCATCTTCCAAGCGATTAATCGGGTCTCCTGTAGCTTTAAACGGAGGTTCCTCCATATTATTAGAAGGCACATAGCTCAACAGTTTACGAATTTGCGCAATGCCGATCTCTTCGTTATCCACCGCAAAATGCGCTACGCCCGATTTGGTAGAGTGCATCATGGCACCACCCAGTTCTTCTACTGTAACATCTTCATTGGTAACCGTTTTCACTACCTTTGGACCGGTAACGAACATATAACTGGTATTTTTCACCATCATAATAAAATCGGTAAGCGCGGGCGAATACACGGCGCCTCCTGCACAAGGACCAAAAATGGCGGAAATTTGCGGAATAACGCCCGAAGCTAAGATGTTGCGTTGGAAAATTTCGGAATATCCTGCTAAACTGTTCACCCCTTCTTGAATTCGTGCGCCGCCGGAATCGTTGAAGCCTATTACCGGAGCGCCCATTTTCATGGCTTGATCCAATACTTTGCAAATTTTATTGGATACCGTTTCTGAAAGCGAGCCGCCAAATACGGTGAAATCTTGCGAATATACAAATACTAAACGACCCTCCACGGTGCCGTAGCCGGTTACCACGCCGTCGGATAAATATTTTTCTTTTTCCATTCCAAAATTCGTACAACGGTGTGTAACAAACATATCGAACTCTTCAAAACTGCCCTCATCTAAAAACATGAGGATACGTTCACGTGCGGTAAATTTGCCCTGAGCGTGCTGTTTCTCAATACGTTTTTCACCGCCTCCTAATCTTGCAGTTTCCCGCAATTTTAAGAGCTCATTAATTTTTTCTTGCATTGTCATAATGTGCTGATATTAAATTGGATATACTTTATTAGACTGATTTTGTTTCGTTTGGCGAAGATAGAAAAAAATAGATTTGAATTTTTTACTTTTTTTGCAGCACCAACCAAACAACCTTACACCATGAAAAAGTCTATACTTTTATTATGTGCGTTTTTGCTTTTGTGCAACCAAAGTTTCAATGCGCCTGTGAAAAATGAAAACCATGAACAGCAAAAATTAAGGGTTTGCTCTTTAGTTCGCACTGCTGCCGTGTTTTCCGATATGTGCGATTATC
Organism: Lentimicrobiaceae bacterium; assembly: GCA_009787485.1. Taxonomy (GTDB): domain Bacteria; phylum Bacteroidota; class Bacteroidia; order Bacteroidales; family WCHB1-69; genus WRNX01. The sequence continues at coordinate 3,217 of WQWP01000129.1, forward strand.
TCAGCGCATATAAATATTTGATTGATGCTTTGCTTATTTGCGAAGAGCATAATATTAGTTCTTTACAGCCTGCAATATATAACAACCTGGGAAACATTTACGCCCAGTTTAACAAATATGAAATCGCCAAAACGTATTATCTTAAAACCATAAATTTATGTGAAGATACGCTATCTCTTGATTTGCTTTTTAATAATTTGGGATACGTTGAAGCCTGTCTCGGAAATACCGACAGCGCATTTTATTTTTTAGAAAAATCGTTGCAAATCTATAAACAGCATAAAAAAAACGACATTAATATTGTGTTAAACAGCATCGGCTCGCTTTATCAAAAAACACAACAATACGATTCGGCGTATCATTACTTTCAAATGTCATTAAAAGAATCGAGAAAGGAAAAAGACACTATAGAAGAAGTGACTATTTTGTCGAATTTGGGTAATCTTTTTTTTGAAACCGGTAAAATTGATTCCGCGCTATTCTATATTAATTTATCTAATGCCCTGGTAAAAGAAATTAATGATTTGAAAACTTTGTCGGACAACTATCTTCTTTTATCTAAAATAGAAGAATTGAAAGGGAATACAAAATCTGCTTTGAAGAATTTTAAGGAACATGCCAATTTGAAAGATTCTATTTTCAGCGCGACCATATTCGGCGATATTAACCAATTGCAGCGGCTTTATGAGATTTCTAAAACCAACCGGCAAATAGAGCAACTTTATATAGACCAACAAATTAAGGAACGTACCATACATTACCAAAAAAATATTCAATTCATTATTTCGAGTGTTTTGTTGTCTCTATGTTTTCTCATATTATACATTTATATACAAAAAAGAAACCTCAGCAGGGCGTATAAAATATTAGTTGAAAAACACATTAAAATTATTGAGCTTGAAAATATTGCAACGGAAAAGCAAATTGAAGAACACAAAAGCCTTACCCTTAACGATGAAAAGCAGAATGAACTCATTGAAAGAATTTTGCTCATTATGGAGGATACTTCAATTATTTTCGATCCCGAATTTTCTTTAGCAAAATTGGCGGTGTTACTACAATACAATCATGTTTCTGTTTCTCAGGTAATTAACAACATTTTCAAGAAAAACTTCCGGTTGTTTTTGAACGAATACCGGATCAAAGGAGCGCAAAAGCTATTTACAGCGCCTGAAGCCGGGAAATATACCGTTGAGTCGGTAGCGCATCAGGTAGGCTTTAAATCGCCGAATGCTTTTCGTCATGCTTTCAAAATTATTACCGGTGTAAGTCCGGGGTTCTATTTAAAATCGACATTGGAGAAAAGAGCGCCCATGTAAATCTTGTAGCATATTGTGCATGAACGTTTAGGGTGGAGTATCTTTAGCAAAAAATCTCAAAAAACATTTAAATGCGCATCATTAACCAACATTGTGTTACCTACTTGTTTGATAACAGCAATTCCCTGTTTTATGGATTCTTCTTCCGTTTCTTCATCAATATGAAAGGCTGCCAGACCGAGGTATAGATCGTAAGCGGCATATTCGGGAAACAACTTTTTAAATATAGGCGCTTTTTTAAGTACCATATCAACATCATATTTATCGGCTTTGTATTTTATTTCGATAATCACAACCGATGTGCAATTGTAAAGCACCAAATCGAATTCACCCTGAAGATTAAGACTTTTCTTCTTCTTCTTAAGATTGGAAGAGAGGTCTTCATATTCTTGTCCTGCAAATTGCATGCAGTTTGAGAAGCTGTTAATAAAATAAGACTCTGCCACTTTTCCGTTAGATGTAGAAATACCGCCAAGTTCTTGCCGCATGGTTTTAATAGTTTGAGCATTTTCTTGTTGCATGGCTTTCATAGCTTGTGCATTTTCTCTAATAGTTTGAGCATTTTCTTCTTGCATGGCTTTAATAGCTTTTGCGTTTTCTTGAACGATTGCCCAAGCGCTTTCAAAGGTGGCTTTTGGAGGGTAGGTTTTATTTCTCATAGATCAATATTTTATGTTTTTATTTCACGCCGCGAAAATAAAATAATTTTCATATAAAAATCATTTTTATAAAATTATTTTTCTAAAAATCAATGAGTTAAAAAAATACAAAAAAGGGGAAATGGTGTAGATTTTGAGGAAAAATGTACTTTAGCATGCAAATAATGAAGAAAAAACAGATTTGCGGCTTACCTGTGTCATTTGCGTACGAAAAGCTTACAAGTTGGTAAAGTAACAAACAAACGCAATTCTAATAATTCTGCGCTTGTTGCCCGCATAAGAATCTTCTTTGCAAATATGTCCTGTTTATTTTTGCGCCGTCAAAAAACAAAACACTAATTAAATTTTTTATCTATGAAAAAACTTCTTCTTTTATTGGTTGCAACATTCTTTCTCAGTCAAATGGGAAATGCGCAAGAATTACAAAATTTCGATCCAAAGAACACTTTCGGAACTTATTTGTATTCATTTAAAGCAATTGACGGCACCTATCTTTCCGTAGGTTGCGACGGCAACTATTTTTACACATCAAGGTGGATGGGTAATCAAATTACCCGCCACAATATGGACGGGACTAATCCGGTCACATTTACAATATCCGGTATAGCTAACATTAGGGACTTTGCTTACGATGGCACCCATTTTTATGCCGTAAATCAAACCATGCATATTTTCAAGCTGGATCTTGTCAATCAAGCAATTGTGGGTACCATTTCGGTAACCTGTCCGGGAGTTAACGGGTTGCAGCACGTTGCATACGACCCTACTTTGAATGGAGGTGCAGGCGGTTTTTGGACCGGCGACGTAAGCTCTCTCCGCTCAGTATCCATGAGTGGTGCACAATTAGGAGACCATTACTACCATGATGAGTATTGGTTTATGGGCTCTGTATATGACCCTTACACCAATCCGGAAACGCCATGTGTATGGTTAATGTCGCAAGTTCCGGGCGGGCATGCCATTGTTCGGGAATACGACATCAATTCGCAAACCATGACGAGCTACAGCTATAATGTGGGCAACGACCACCCCGAGTGCGGAGGAAATGCCGGCGGAGGTATGAGCTCCTATATTGATAAAAACAGAAAGTTTCGTATTGTTGCTAATGTTCAAACAAGCCCCAATATCAATTTAATATATGAACTTGCAGATTTAATGCCTTCCGGCGCACCCGCAGCGGTTAGCAATGCAATGG
>WQWP01000130.1 GCA_009787485.1 Lentimicrobiaceae bacterium
AATATTTTTGAAATTATATCATGGTTTCTAATCATCGGAGGAATTTCATCATTTATGGCTATGAATTTTACAGGCGCATCTACATTTACATCGCTATCAGGCGTACAAAAAGAGATGAAAATTTCGTTACCCTTACAAATTTTCGGCACGGCATTAGGTTTCATCGGTTGGATTGTTACACGATTTATTTAAAAAATTATGAACGGATTAACATATTTAAAAAACGTAACTACGCTGCAACTTGACAGCGAAAAATGCAATGGCTGTGCGATGTGTACTATTGTTTGTCCTCATGCAGTATTTACAATGAGAGAAAAAAAGGCATTCATTCAGCATAAAGACTTGTGTATGGAGTGCGGAGCCTGTGCAATGAATTGTCAAACAGGTGCAATTACGGTTAAGTCGGGAGTTGGCTGTGCAGCGGGAGTAATTACAGGATTGTTACGAGGAACAGAGCCTACTTGCGATTGTGGTTCGGGAGGTTGTTGTTAGATTGAAAAAATCAAGAATAGAAAATTGCAACGACTAGTATAATAAATAAATTTTCCATCTCAAAAAAATTATATATTCGCGCCCCCAAATAAAGCGCTGTGAAAATGACTGATAAACAAGACGATTATATATTAAGACTCTCCGGCGTGGACTTGGGAAGTCACAAATATACAATGATTTGTGATAAAGCGTTCTTTGAACTGACAGGGTTGGGTGAAATAGAAGACGGACACCTCGAAGTGCAGATAGAGATGGAAAAAAGTGCGACAATGCTGTCGCTGCAGTTCCATTTTAAAGGCGAAGTGGTGGTAATTTGCGGAAGATGCTTGGATCTTTTGACATTGCCTTTGGATTTTACAGACTTTTTGGTGGTCAATCTCGTTTCTCAAATAGATGAATCGTTTGAAAACGATGACAATATTTGGCAACTTCACGAAAAAGCTTACGAATTAGACCTCACGCACTTTTTGTATGAAACCATTGAACTTGCCCTGCCTACACAACTCATTCACCCTGACGATGAAGACGATAACCCAACCTGCAACCCCGAAATGCTCCAAAAACTCGCTGAACTCGCCCCGAAAGAGGAACAAAACACTACCGGAACTGACCCGAGATGGGATGCCCTAAAAGAATTAAGAATTGAGAATTAGGAATTACGAATTAAAAGAATATAGAATAATCTTTCATGCCGCTAACCACTAATCACTAACCACTAACCACTAATCACTAACCACTAACCACTAACCACTAACCACTAACCACTAACCACTAACCACTAACCACTAACCACTAATCACTAACCACTAACCACTAACCACTAACCACTAACCACTAATCACTAACCACTAACCACTAATAATTAATCACTAAAAATATATACCATGCCGAATCCAAAAAGAAAACATTCTGCACAACGTAGAGACAAGAGAAGATCGCACGATTTTATCACGGCTCCTCATTTAACCATATGCAATCACTGTGGCGCCGCTATTCTTACTCATAGAATTTGCCCGGAGTGCGGTTATTACAGAGGTAAACAAGCAATTGAGGTATAGTGTGGACCTCGTTTTTGCAACAAACAACGCCCATAAATTAAGCGAGGTGCGTGCCATTGCCGGCACCCGTTTTTCTATTATTAGCCTTAAAGAACTTGGATGTTTTGACGAAATTCCCGAAACAGGCGTAACGTTGAAAGAAAACGCTTTACAAAAAGCACAATATATACACGACAGATTTCAAAGTAATTGCTTCGCCGATGATACCGGTTTGGAAATTGAAGCTTTAAACGGCAAACCCGGCGTATATTCGGCGCGTTATGCCGGTGAACATTGTTCGTTTCAAGATAATGTAAGAAAAGTGCTAAATGAGTTGCAGGGTGTTACAAATCGGGAAGCGTGCTTTAAAACCGTAATCGCGCTCATTTTAGACGGAAAAAACTACTTTTTTGAAGGCAAAATTGACGGAGAAATCATTGAACATGCAAAAGGAATCCAAGGTTTTGGCTATGACCCCATTTTCAAACCTTTGGGCTACAGTAAAACATTTGCAGAAATGACTGAGGCTGAGAAGAACAGCATCAGTCACCGTGCATTAGCTACTCAAAAACTTAATGATTTCCTGCAATCATGCAATATATCGAAATAAAAGGTGCACGCGCCAACAATCTTCAAAGCATAGACGTTTCCATTCCTCGCAACCAGCTTGTTGTGATTACAGGGCTTTCCGGATCGGGAAAATCCTCGTTGGCATTCGATACATTGTATGCGGATGGGCAGCGGCGCTACGTGGAAAGTTTGAGCGCTTACGCCCGGCAGTTCATGGGCAAGCTCTCCAAACCGGAAGTCGAGTATATTAAAGGAATTCCTCCGGCAATTGCCATTGAACAGCGTGTTATTTCGCGAAACCCACGCTCTACAGTGGGTACAACCACCGAAATTTACGAATATTTAAAACTGCTCTTTGCCCGCGTTGGAAAAACGTTTTCGCCTGTGAGTGGGCAGGAGGTAAAACGTGAAAATGTAGAAGATGTCATCAATTATATTGAGAATGTGCCACTTAGTAGCCGCATCTATATTTTAGCGCCTTTTAAAATTGCGCCCGACCGCACTATGTTGCAGCAGTTGGAAATTTTAAAAATGCAAGGGTTTAGCCGGATGATGCTGAACAAGACAATGTGCGAGATCGACGAGTTATTCGATTTATTGTCGACCGAAAAAAACATTAAATCAAACAATTTACAACTATTAATAGATCGATTTCTGTCGAAAAACATTACAGAGCAAAAAATGCGCCTCGCCGATTCTATCCAAACCGCCTTTCAGGAAGGAAAAGGAGAAGCCATTGTGCAAATAGAAAACGAGGAAACCACCCAACGTCTATTCAGCAACCGCTTTGAAATGGATGAAATCACTTTTGAAGAGCCCACCCCTTTGCTTTTCAGTTTCAACAATCCGTACGGGGCATGTCCGGTTTGCGGCGGAACGGGCTACATGGACGGCGTTTCGCCGGAATTGACGATTCCCGATAGCTCCAAATCGGTGTTTAATGATGCGGTGGTGTGCTGGCGTGGGGAAAAAATGCAAAATTTTAAACATCATTTTATTAAACATAGCGCCAACTATAATTTCCCGATTCACAGACCGATAGAAGAACTTACAGAAGAACAGTACGATTTGTTGTGGAATGGTAATGATGAAGTGATTGGCATTCTTCGGTTTTTTAAAATACTGGAAGAAGAGGGTTACAAAGTGCAAAACCGCGTACTCATAGCGCGTTACAGAGGGCGCACGCTGTGCCCCGAATGCAAAGGCACCCGCATACGAAAAGATGCCAATTATGTAAAAATTCAAGGAAAAACAATTTCCAATCTGGTGCAAATACCCATTGATGAATTGTATCGTTTTTTTGCAGATTTTTGCTATAATTCCGAGCATGAAAAACAGATTGCCAAGCAGTTGGTAAAAGAATTGGAAAATCGCCTGCATTTTTTATTAGATGTCGGATTAGGATACCTCACGTTGAACCGTTTGAGTAAAACCTTATCGGGCGGTGAGTCACAGCGCATCAACTTAGCCACTTCGTTGGGCAGCAGTTTAGTAGGATCTCTGTACATTTTAGATGAGCCGAGTATTGGGTTGCATCCGCGCGATACCCAAAATTTGATCCGCGTACTCAAACGTTTGCGCGACATCGGCAACACCGTGGTGATCGTGGAACACGACGAAGAAATTATCCGTAGCGCTGATTATATTATTGATATTGGGCCGAAAGCCGGGCGTTTGGGTGGCAAAGTAGTGTTTACCGGAACGTTTGATAAATTGTTGGAAGCGCAGGATAATTTGACGGCAGCGTACATCCGGGGGATGGAAATGAATTACAAATTAGGAACCGCAGCCCCGTTAGGGGCAAGCTCAGCGAAGCTAATTAGGAATTATGAATTAGGAGGTAAAAAAACAGATATTTTGGCGATTCCATTGCCGAAATATAGGCGGAAATGGCGTAATTTTGTGGAAGTTAAAAATGCGAAAATCCACAACCTAAAGAATATCACCGTTAAATTCCCTTTAGATGTTTTTACGGTGGTAACCGGCGTAAGCGGATCCGGAAAAAGTACGTTGATGAAAGAAGTGCTGTATCCTTCTTTGCAAAAAAAGATGCAATATATTGCAGGACAAGAGTTAAATGACGTTTCGAATTTGTATCTTTCTAAAGAAACCATTTCGGAGGTCATTTTAGTGGATCAAAATCCTATTGGTCGCTCCTCAAGGTCGAATCCGGCTACATATATTAAAATGTATGATGATATCAGAGAATTATATGCTCAACAACCGTTAGCCAAACAACGCAATTATAAACCCGGATTTTTCTCTTTTAATGTGCCGGGCGGACGGTGTGAAACCTGTGAGGGCGAAGGCGTTATTCATGTAGAAATGCAGTTTATGGCAGATGTGGATTTGGTGTGCACCGATTGTAACGGTACTCGCTTCAAAGATGAAGTGTTGGATGTAAAAATCAACAATATTTCCATTGCCGATGTGTTGCAAATGACGATTGATCAGGCGTATGAGTTTTTCGAGAGTTTGCCTGTTTCTAAAACAGTTACGGCGATCATTAATAAACTTGCCCCTTTGCAAGAAGTGGGTTTGGGCTACCTGAGAATGGGACAGTCCTCCTCTACCTTATCCGGCGGCGAGGCACAGCGCGTAAAATTAGCCTTCTATCTGTGTCACGGAAGCACACAAAAAAAATATCTTTTTATTTTTGATGAACCGACCACAGGGCTTCATTTCCACGACATCAACAGTTTATACCATTCATTCAATAAACTTATTGAGATTGGGCATTCTATCATCGTTATTGAACACAACCCCGAATTAATCAAGTGTGCCGACTGGGTGATTGACTTAGGCCCCGAGGGCGGCGACAAAGGCGGATATATTGTGTTTGAAGGCACTCCGGAAGAGTTGATACAATGTGAGAGCTCTTATACGGGGATGTTTTTGAAAGGCAAGGTTTAGTTTTCTCGCAAAGGCGCAAAGGCGCAAAGTTTTTTCTCTTTGCGTCTTTGCGCCTTTGCGAGAAAAAAAACCGCCCTTAGTAGAGCGGTCTTCCATAAAAATTCCAATAAAGAACGTTTTTACTCGGCAACTACTTCTAAATTAACAGTAACCTTCACTTCTTTATGAATATTGATTTGCGCGGTGTAATTACCCAGCGCTTTAATATGATCTGCCGGAAGAATAATTTTCTTGCGGTCAATATCAATATCATGCTGGTCTTTCAGCGCTTGCGCTACGGCAATCGTATTTACCGAACCGAAAATAGTGCCTTTTTCTGATGCTTTTTGTGCAATCTTCAAAGTTAATCCTTCTATTTTACCGGCTAAAAATTCGGCTTCTTTGCGAATTTTTTCGGCTTTATATGAGCGTTGTTTAATAGTTTCGGCTAACATCTTTTTATTCGGAATGGTTGCCGGAATAGCAAATCCTTGTGGGAGCAAATAGTTTCTTGCGTAGCCGTCTTTTACCTTTACGATTTCATCGGCGTATCCCAATTTTTCAACATCTTGTTTTAAAATAACTTCCATAGTATTGCCCTCCTTATTGATTAGTTTTTAAATTATCGGCCACAAAAGGAAGCAACGCCAGGTGGCGCGCACGTTTTACGGCTTGAGCGACTTTCTTTTGAAATTTCAAAGAAGTTCCGGTTAAACGTCTCGGCAAAATCCTGCCTTGCTCGTTAACAAATCTCTTCAAAAATTCGCCGTCTTTATAGTCAATATATTTAATACCGCTTTTTTTAAAGCGACAATATTTCTTGGTTTTGAAATCCACCGCAATGGGGGTCAAATATTTAATATCGTTTTGTGCCATGATTATTCCTCCTTATTTTCTATAGGTTGTTCGTAACTTTGTTCTTCTACGGGCTCATCTACAGGCTCGTATTTTACTTCGTACCTCGGCTCGCGTTTTACTTCATAAGCGGGTTCTGCCGGTTTTGTTTCTTTTTTCTGACCAAAATTGTGTGTCCGTCTTTTTTCTGCGTATGCAATCGCATCTTTGTCGAGCGTAACGGTTAAATAGCGCATCACTTTTTCGTCGCGGCGGTACTGTAATTCAAGCTCTGCCACCACATGCGGTTCGGCTTTAAATTCAAATAGTTGATAAAATCCTGTGGATTTTTTTTGGATTTGGTACTCAAACTTCTTGAGTCCCCAGTTTTCTTGATGAATAATCTCAGCGCCTTTATCGCAGAGAATATTCTCAAACTTTTTTACCGTTTCCTTCATCTGATCATCAGACAAAACGGGCGTCATAATGAAAACGGTTTCATACTGTTTTAACATACTTTTTTGATTTTAAGTGAATAAAATTAAGTCCCATTTTTGGGGCGGC
>WQWP01000131.1 GCA_009787485.1 Lentimicrobiaceae bacterium
ATAAGAGCTTGAATAATAAGTTCTTCTAAATTTCCCTGAATTGCGGGAATCTCTGTTTTTACTTTTTTGGGTTTTGCCATTAATTTTTAAATTTAAAGATTTAAGATTTAAAGATTTAAAGTTTAAACTTTAATTTTTAAATTTTTAAATCCTCCTTAGGATTGTCGGCAAAAATAATATTTTTGTGCAAACAAAAAAAAATTGATAACCTCTCGACAAATTAGAAAAATATTTTATTTTTGCGCCAACGATTCTACGGACTCGTTGAATACTGGAGCAGCGTATAAACGCTGCTTTTCAGCTTTATATAAAAGCCTCAATTCTTTTTGGTTAATTATCCGTACTTCCTCAATTTCAATTCCAATTCTTTGTTTTTTTAAAATGGCACGCAACATATAAGAATCAGTAAGATTACAATCTTCAATTATTATTTTAGAGGATTGACGCAATCCTCTATTCACCATGTTTCGAAATGCTTTTCTATTATTTTTTGACGTAAACCCCTCATGTTCATAAAATTCTCCATCAATCAATAGATCAGGGCATTTTCCTTCATATTTGCTTCCAAATAATTTCCCAAAAACATCGTGATACTCTTGTGATTTAAAGTGTAATGATTTTGGCAAAATAATACAATGTTTGCCTTTCATCGCTAAAAATTTGCAAATTTGCAAAAGTGAATCGAAATCGGAATTGGTTCTTTTTACACAATTGTATATTTCAATAATGCCAGTAGAGGGGTAATATTCAAAGAGTTCCGGATAGAGTTTGGATTGATCTGTCATCGTAGAGTAATTGTTAGTAAAGTAGAGTGCAAAATTACAGTTTTAAAAAATATAGAATTAAAAAGAAATAATATTTTTGTGCAAACCAAAAACCATGTTCCTTTTCCGCAAAAAACGTTCCGAAGAAAAAGCGCTTTCGCTTTCTGCACTCACCTGGAAACGGTTTAAAAAGGAAAAAACGGGTATGGTTTCTCTCGTTTTTTTGGGCTTGGTGCTGCTCATGGCGATCTTAGGATACTTGGTTACGCCGGATAAAACTCCTCATGGCAATAACCAGCATTTAGAGATTGCGCTGCAACCTCTGGGGTTTTCAGTGTATTTTTTGAATTTGCCGAAGGAGCCTCCGGTGGAAAAGGTGAGTTTTTTTCATAAAATGTTGTTTGGGCAGGCGGGGCAGTATAATTCCATTCCGATTATTGATGACGATATCGTAGGGGCAAGTTATAACTTGCCCCTACAGAAAAAAACGTTTTTGTTAGGCACCGACCGCTACGGCCGCGACGTCCTTACCCAACTCATGCTGGGCGCACGCATCAGCTTGGCAGTAGGGTTTATTGCTGTTGTTATTGCGCTGATTATCGGTGTGTTCGTGGGCGCCATCGCCGGCTACTATGGCGGGAAAATTGATGCGGCGCTCACGTGGCTCATCAACGTAGTGTGGTCTATTCCTACGCTGCTGCTGGTGATTGCCATCAGCTTTGCGCTCGGCAAGGGGTTTTGGCAAATCTTCATTGCCATTGGGCTAACCATGTGGGTGGATATTGCGCGGGTAGTGCGCGGGCAAATGCTGGCGCTGAAACAGCAAGATTTTGTGGAAGCCGGAAAAGCGCTGGGTTTTTCAGATTTTCGAATTATTTTTAAACATATAATGCCCAATATTTTAGGAACTTTGGTGGTGCTTTCTGCCGCCAACTTTTCTTCTGCCATCCTTATGGAAGCCGGCTTGAGCTTTCTTGGCATGGGCGTGCAGCCTCCCATCCCCTCCTGGGGCATGATGATGAAAGAAAATTACGCCTATATCGTGTTGGATAAAGCATATTTAGCCATTGCGCCCGGGGTGGCGATTATGCTGCTGGTGCTGGCGTTTATGCTGGTGGGGAGTGCGCTGCGGAATGCGATGGAGGTGAGGAGGTGAGAATTAGGAATTAGGAATTAAGAATTAGGAATTAGGAATTAGGAAAAATCTGCGTAAATCTTGTTTAATCTGTGTCATCTGTGTGCTTAATCTGTACCCTTCGCTCATTGTTATTCGAATAAATAACCGGAAAATACATCATTTCCACTTTTGCCGGATTGAGGTAATAGTTGCCGGTATAACGAGGCAATAACTCAACGCTGTACTCGTAAGTTCCAACAGGCAGCTTCTCGCAGAAAATCACCACCTTATCTTTAAAATGCTCCCGATAAGTTTCTCCTCCCGAAAACGCATATCTGTTATAATTCCTCTGTTTTGAAGCATAGCTGCAACCCGCCGGAATGGGCACTTCAATCATTACGTGCTCTGCATTGGCTTGCTTTACTTGCAGGGTAACATGCAGCGTTGCTTTTTCGCCGGCAACGAGGCGCTCTTTGCTGAGGTGGGTTTCTATCTTGAAAGCATCGCCCGTATGCTCGGTTGTTGCCCGTTTTAATTGATAATCGGAGTAAATGAGCGGGATACCGCTTTTCATATAAACACCCAGTTGTTCGCCGGGGTAAAGTATTGTGGTATAAGGAAATTCGCTTAGCTCTTTAGACTCTTTGCCCGACAAAACCACCGTAGAAGGCGCTTCTTTATTCGCCGATTCGGCTAATAAATCGGGAAGAATTGCCATTACCGCAGAAGATGCCTGATACGTGTTCCAACCTAATCTCTTTGTACGCAAAATATAGAGTTGAAGGGCTTCTTTCAGATGTTGCAATGTAGAATCTGCACTCGCAATGCGGTAGGCAATCACTGTGTTATCCAATGTTCTACCGTCTATACCGTCATCACAGTAAACAGCGCCCAGGACGTCTGTTTTCAGATATTTTTTAATACTGTTGGAAGAATAACCGATATTTTGTTGTTGCCGGATTTCAAGCAAAAGCAATTTTTCGTTTAAGTATGAAGTGGTATTTTTTCTTTTCTTGGCACGGGCAATAGAATCTGCCTGATGCTCTTTTTCAGCAATTTCCCGATCGAAAAACTCAAGGGCTGCCGCATAATTTTGTGGCGTTCCCGCATCTGATAAAACATTGAGAATGGCTATATCTCGCAACGATGTTGAACGGTATCTTTGGGTGTAAATATAATCTTGCTTAATATTTGTTAAATCTAAGTTTACCGCATAGCCGGCTTTTTGCGCCTGTGTTAAAGCACGAATAATATGGGCAGACATCCAATAATTGGTATTGGGAGAAGTTCCCCACCACGACCACAGTTGGGTTTCGTTTCTGTTTTTAACCAATTTGTTGATAATCTCTTTGATACGTTTTTCTTCTTTAAAACGCTCACCCGCATATTCTTGATACATTTTATAGGTTAACAAACCTATCAATTTCGATGCCAATTGCTCATTGCAATCGTAGCGATAGTTGCGCAGGAAAGAGGTGGTATTCACATAAATATCCAATGGGCTGGCAGTAAGTGTAATGTGAATTTCTTCCTGATTACCGGCTGTAATACTTTTTTGATCGCCGGATTTCAAAAATTCCAGCGTCCCGTCTGCAATTTCGGCGCCGCGCGGAATAACAGGAATTGTCCTTTTTTCGCCATCGTTATAACCATCATCGCGATGAAACACGTAAATAGCTGTTATGCTGTCGGTTGTTGAAGGAGTAACCTGCATTTTATCCTGAAATGAGGAGGTAAAGCGAATATCTTTTCGAGAAGTGGTATCCCCGCCGATGATAAATAACGCTTGCCCTGCAATTTCACTATCGTGAGTATGATTGCGGATATTTCCTGCGTAGTACGAAGTATCGCCTATTACCAAAAACTGCGGGTTTTTCAGCTCCGCCATCAAAGGTTTGTACGATTTGATACTTTTACGCAGTGTAGCCGTTTGCAGTTTACGATTCATTGCGTAAACGATTGTATTCCATTGTGTAATATTATCGGGGAAAGTAATGGTAAATTTTGCTTCGCCCTGCTGGTCGGTAAAAAGTTTTGGCTCCCAAAAGCCGACATCGGAAAAGTTTGTGCGTAAACTGTTTAGTTGCAATAGCTCGTTGTACAAACGCTCCTCTGCCTCATGCCACTCATAATCAGGCTCATCGTCAACGCCATCAGATTGGAGTTTGTATATTTTTCCTGCTTGCTGATGGGAATTATCGTTTAAAGTATTAGATATAGCGCGCCCCGGCGTCATCCGAATTTCTTCGCCGGTTAATCTTGAAGATGCATTAGGAGAGTATCCCGGCGTTTTCAGAACTTCACTGCCGGTTAGTTTTGCACTTGAACTTGTGTTGTCTTGAAAAAAAATCGGAGGCACATATTCTACTCTTACTTCATCCAATTCAGTAGAAGCGCAATTAACCACAAAATCAATAAACTTTACCTCTGAGCCTGAAATATAAATACCTGTTTGGGTATGTAACCTCGAACAGTTCACTGTTCCACCTACTGTAAGATCGTATATGCCTGCTGCAATACCAAAGATTTGATACTCACCTCGCTCATCGGTGTATGATCCATTAACTATTCTGCCATCCTGTTTTAAAAGGATTTGAAGGAATGGAACACTGTTGCCATTCGGATCTTTGACCACCCCTTTGATGGTGCTGGGACCGGATGAGAAACTTCCGGGTTTTCTCTCTATATCTTCTGATTCAATTCTGGGAACACCATCGTTTTTCTTAGGAATCTCATTTATTCTCACATTATACACTACATTTGAGAGTTTATTATTGTCACCGTAAATCATAAGAAGCGAATCTTTTTCTTGCAAGGGCAAATGTTTCATCTTGAGTTTGGTATAAGTGTAAGGTTGCAGCGTTAAACTGTCGAAAATAAGAAAACTGCCGTCATCATATATAAGAATTACATCGTAGGTAGCCGGTGGAATAGTAGGATACTCTAACTTGCAGTCGCAGGCGGTTTTCTGCTTGTCGGGAAGTAACAGTTGCCGGGTTTCCACATTCCTGAATATAAGATTTGATGTGCCGATGGAATCAGGATGTATGGGTACGTCAATATTTATTGTGATGTAATGGAGTCCTTTTGTGGATTGTGAAATGTTGATATTAGAAGGATGCCAAGGTTTTACTTTTTTGCAATTTTCAACAATTTGGTCATAAACTTTCTGCGTTAGCGCAAAATCATTCAGCGTTTTAATGTTAGTGGAAGAAGAAAAATGAATAAATTCCGGGCATGCCTGCAACGAATATTTATACACCACATTATCCTCGAACTTGTACGAAAAACCTCCTTCGTGCCGGTAACGGATTTCGCCGCAATATTCCATATAGCCCGGCGGAATAGGTCCCGCAAATACTTTACCGCGCGGTGGAAAACAAGGATGAAAAATTGGATAGACCGTATTCTCTTTTTTTAGAAAGATGAGGTCGTTACGATCATTAACAGGAAATTGTGAAATCAAATTTGAATAAACTTTTTCTTCAGCGCTTGTAAACCGGTATCTTTTCTTTTCGTCGCGGGTATCTAACATGGTAGTTATGGCTTTTGGCGGCAAGAAATCCAAATCAATACTGAGAATTGTTTTCATTCCTGCTTCAAAATAGAGAGAATCTAAAATAATGGCACGGTCATGCAAGCGGAGCGTAATTCTTTGTTTTACAGTATCTGTAATGAGAAACGAATAAGCTTTCGGTTGCTGCGTCCATGAAAAATAAACCGGATCATTATTAATTTCAATCACGTAAATAGTAACTGCTTCGCCATTTTTCATCACGTAAGGCGCTACTTGTGTGGTAGAGTCGGGCGTATTTACGGTATGCAAAAACATTTCGTTTCGTGGAAAAGTAAATTGGAAATATTTCAATGTATCCAAACTCCATTTTTCATTCCAATAATCATAATTAAAAGGAAAATTGATCAACCCACGTTTTCTTTCCTTCATGGTAAAATTGGCGCGTCTTTCACGGGTTTGCGGCGTATTTCCAAAATTGGACAAATTGGGCACATGGTATTGCAACGGGTTGTTGTATGCAAATGCCGTAAGGTCAACATCTTCCATTGGCTCGCCCCAAATGTTTTTCACTGAAATGGTGGCATCAATGGTTTGCCCCGGGTAAATGCGGTCGGGCAAATCAATAGAAACATCCAAAAAATCAATATTGGGCGTAAATGTTTTTCGAAATGTTTTTTGTTCTCCTCCAAGTAGATAGAAAAGGTCAACATAGTGCACTTTATTCAGGTCGGTTTTAGGAAATTCAACATTAAATTCAGTTCCTGAGCCTTTTGTTAACAAACGTTCCCCTTGATAAATATACCATGAAAGCTCTAACTTTAAAGGATTTATTAATTTTAATGAAAATAAATCGGCATTAAAACCACCTTCAATATCTAATTGAATATTATAATCTGAA
>WQWP01000132.1 GCA_009787485.1 Lentimicrobiaceae bacterium
ACTCAAAGCACAACTTATTATGTACGCGCTTATGCCACCAATGGCGAAGGAACGGCTTATGGTACGCAGAGAAGTTTTACAACAACAACTTCTCCTTTTGCTACTCCGGGTTATTACTCTATTTCTTTATATGATGCTGATTGCGACGGTTGGCATGGAAATAATTTTGTGAGTGTTAAAGTTGGTGATGAGTATGTTTTAAGTGATATAACATTAGATTATGGTTGCGGACCCTATACTAGAAGTTTTTATGTAGGTGAGAGGCAAACTGTTACTGTATATTTCACACCCGGAAGCTATGCCAACGAATGTTCTTACAGGTTATATACGGGTTCAACCGGACCGGGAGGAACATTAATTTATCAAAGTCCAAGGCCGCCGTTATCGGTTATAAGTTGGTAATATATTCGTGTTCGATTTAGATAAACTTCAGGAAATTTGGCAAACCATTACCCGTAATAAAATGCGTAGTTTTCTTACGGCGTTTGGTGTTTTTTGGGGTATGTTCATGTTTATCGGCATGTTTGGCATTGGGCAAGGGTTTGGGAATGGGTTGAAGAATAACTTCGGCAATATTGCAGCTAATTCCATGTTTGTTATGGCGCGTACCACCACCGTAGAATACAAAGGTTTTAATGCAGGGCGCTGGTGGAATATGACGCAAGATGATATGGAGCTGTTAAAAAAGCAAATTCCTGAAATTGAAACTATTTCGGGAACCGTATGGGCAAATAATTCTAAAGCTGTTGTAGGCGATAAAAGCGCAGATGTTAACGTTCAAGGTATTGATGATTTATTTTATAAGATTGACAACCAAGATATTATTGCAGGAAGAAAAATAAGTTATTTAGATGTAGCGGAAAAGAGAAAAGTATGCGTATTGGGGAATGAAGCGGCAGACCAGCTTTTTGCCTCTGCTGAAGAAGCTATTGGACAAATGGTGAAAGTGGGCGCGGTTTATTTTACGGTGGTGGGCATTGCAAAACCGCGGGGAAATATCAGCCTGGGTGGAGACCCCAAAACTACCGCATTTATCCCTTCTTCCACCGCACAGCAACTTGCAGGAAGAGGCAAAGCCATAGATTTTATTAGTATCGTAGTGGGCGACAAGGTTAAAATTAAAACCATTGAAAAAAAGGTAACAGATATTTTGCGCACCAAGCACCTGATTTCGCCCTTAGACAACAATGCAGTGATGACATTTAATATTCAGGATACGTTTTTAATGTTCAACTATTTGTTTATCGGCATTGCAGCATTAATTTGGATTGTGGGCATGGGCACACTGTTTGCCGGCGTGGTGGGCATCAGCAACATCATGCTGGTAACGGTGAAAGAAAGAACCAACGAAATTGGCATCAAGCGCGCGCTTGGCGCAAAACCCGGAGTAATTATCCGTCAAATTATGATGGAAAGCATGGCGCTTACTTTTATAGCAGGTTTTTTAGGCATGTTTTTCGGCATTTTGGTCTTGGTGCTTATTGAGCAAGCCACGCAATCTGCGGGGATGTTTGCCAATCCTACTATTTCATTTACGATGGCGATAGTGGGAACGGTGATCCTCATTTTATCCGGATTAATTGCCGGGATTATTCCGGCTAAGAATGCGCTGAGGATTAAGGCGATTGATGCGTTGAGGGATGAGTGATAGAAAGAGAAAAGCATATCTAAAAAAATCATGTTATTTTGCACCTATTCTCATTTAACCCTTTACATTTATGAATTTTATCGAAGAAATCATCGAAGACGACCTAAAAAACGGTAAAAACGACTCACGCGTGCACACTCGTTTCCCGCCGGAGCCGAACGGCTATTTGCACATCGGACATGCCAAATCTATATGCTTGAATTTTGGGTTGGCAAAAAAATACAACGGCTTGTGTAACTTGCGTTTCGACGATACCAACCCGGCAAAAGAAGATATAGAATACGTAGATGCCATCAAAGAAGATATTCAATGGTTAGGGTTTCAATGGGCAGGCGAATACTACGCTTCCGATTATTTCGACCAATTGTACGCATGGGCAGAATGGATGATTGAGCGCGGCTTAGCATACGTGGACGACTCTACGCAGGAAGAGATCAGCAGCGGGCGCGGCGTGCCTACCCAACCCGGAATTGAAAGTAAATACCGCAACCGTAGCCCTGAAGAAAATCTGGATCTGTTTCGCCGGATGCGCGCAGGCGAGTTTCCCGAAGGCAGCCGTGTGTTGCGCGCCAAAGCCGATATGGCATCACCCAACATGCACATGCGCGACCCCATCATGTACCGCATTCTCTTTGCCGAACATCACCGCACCGGAAACAAATGGTGCATCTATCGATGTACGACTATGCCCATGGGCAAAGCGATTCGATAGAAAATATTACGCATTCTATCTGCACATTAGAGTTTGAAGTGCACCGCCCGCTTTATGATTGGTTTTGCAAGATTTTAGAAATTCATCACCCACAACAAATTGAGTTTGCCCGTTTAAATCTGAATTACACCATTATGAGCAAACGAAAACTGTTGCAATTGGTGGAAGAAAACTATGTGATGGGTTGGGATGACCCGCGCATGCCCACCATTTCGGGTTTGCGCCGCCGTGGCTATTCGCCTGAGGCAATTCGCAATTTTGCAGAAACCGTAGGCGTAGCCAAACGAGAAAATGTAATTGACGTAAGTTTGTTGGAATTTTGCGCCCGCGAACACCTCAACAAAGCAGCCATCAGAACGATGGCGATATTAGATCCTGTAAAATTAATCATAGACAATTATCCTGAAGATGAAACGGAACTGCTCCAAGCCGTTAACAATCCCGAAGACCCGGAAGCAGGCACCCGCGAGATCCCTTTCAGCAAAGTGTTATACATTGAACGAACAGATTTTAAAGAAGATGCCGATAAGAACTTCTTCCGGCTAACCATTGACCGCGAAGTACGTTTGAAATATGCTTACATTATTAAATGCACCCACGTTGTAAAAGATGCCGATGGTAACATTACCGAAATACATGGCACATACGACCCTGAAACCAAGAGCGGTATGTTGCAAAGCAACCGTAAAGTAAAAGCCACCATCCATTGGCTTTCTGAAACTTACGCCAAACCGGCAGAAATTCGTTTGTTTGAACGGTTATTTACAGTTCCTGAGCCCGATAATGCGGAAGAAGGTAAAACATTTTTAGAGTACATCAATCCAAATTCATTAACCATTGTGAATGGGTTGATAGAGAAGAATATTAAGAAAGAAACCGCAGCGCAATACTATCAATTTGAACGCACCGGTTATTTTTGTGTGGATAAGGATTCTACGGATGGGAAGCTGGTGTTTAATAAGACGGTAGGGTTAAAGCAATAATAATTTTGGCTAAAGCCATTTATTTTTATTTCTTGTTCCGTCAGTTAAAACTGACGGCAATGTCGTAATTTCATTTCAACCTCAAACAACTCATCCCTAATCTCACCAAGCACATCCCCTTCAAATTTTGAAGGGGTGCCCACAGGGCGGGGTAATTTATATAAAGATAAATTCTCCACCAATGCCCGCTCATCACTCATCCCCAGTTCACTATGCTTAGCCTTCAAAAACTGCAAAACCCGCAACCCATCCGCTTTTTCATGAAACGCCCGCGTAAATTGAGCCAATGTTTTAAAATTTTTCCGCAACGGGCACCATAAATCATCGGTTTTATATTGCATTTTCAAAAAATGGATAAATTCAGTATCTTTGTCTTCTGTAAAAAGCTCAGAAATAATATCGTAGGTTTCTTTAATTATATCGAATAATGAATAATGGTAGATGGGGTAACTTCCCCAGTCGTTGTTAATTCCTTTCATCATGGCGGGACCGGTGCCGAAAGGGACGCGGGTGGAGAAGCGCGCGGCAGGATACACCATTTCGGAGTTGTAGTTTGAAATGGATGTCATCTTCCGTAGTTTTTGCAAAAGGTAAAAATCTTCGCCGCTACTAAGGGGGGTGATATTCCGGATTTTTCGCAGAGCTCTTACTTTCAAAGCGATGGCAGAGCCGAGAGCAGTAAAGGTGTATGGAGAGCCTATACGGTGCATGTTGATGAAATAATTGCGCATAAATATTTCGTACCGCAAAATAGCGCAGTTGGCGCTTTCATATTCCGTAAGTTTGTGATAATAGGGCACAGAAATCACATCAATTTTATTTTTGGTAAAATTTTCTCTGATAGATTGAAAATAACACTCATTAAATAGTGTATCCGCGTCTAAACTAATGATGATGTCATCATCGGTTGCTGTTTTGAGAATCTCTTCAAACAAGGTTTTCCGCGCCCAACCTACACCGTAGCCATTATCCGGCCAGCCGTTGTTTTTGGAGGTTTTATCAATAATATGAATATGAAAATCGTTAAAATTTTCAAGAAAACGTAATAATTTTTGGTTGTTTCTACAAACTTCTATTTTTTCTTCATCATTCCACCACTCATCAGGTTGGTTTATACATATATAAACTGAAAATGGAAAATTTGTTTTTTGGCGGGCAATGGCGGCAAGCGTGTGCGGCAAAAACTCCAATTCATCAAGGGCGGGAATGGCAATGTGCAGTTTCATTACGCTTCCAGCATCAATTTTATTTTAGAAATCAGAATATCAATACCTTTCGTGTTATGTCCGCCTTCTGGAATGATAATATCTGCATATTTTTTGGAAGGCTCGATAAATATTTCATGCATGGGCTTTACAAACTTTTGATAATGCTGAATGGACTTGTCTAACCCCCTACCCCTCTCATTCACATCGCGTTGAATGATCCGGATGATGCGTTCGTCTGCTTCGGTATCTACAAAAACTTTTAAATCAAGCATGTCGCGGAGCGCAGCATCTGTAAATATGAGGATTCCTTCTACGATAATCACTTTTCCGGGTGTAATAGGAATGGTTTCTTTTTGGCGGGTGCAGGTAATGTAGGAATAAGTGGGCATTTCGACGATGTTGCCGGATTTTAACTCATTCAGATGTTCGATGAGTAAAGAAAACTCTATAGAATCAGGGTGATCGAAATTGATTTTTTCGCGTTCTTCTTGCGTTAAAACTCCATTATCCTTATAATAAGCATCTTGCGATAAAACGCGTACACTTTCATCAGGAAAACTATTAATGATTTTTTTTACTACAGATGTTTTTCCGGAACCTGAGCCGCCTGCGATACCGATGATGTACATTTTGTATATGTTTTTAAATGGCAACAAAAATATATTTTTTTCGTCCAATAATGGCAAGGCATAAAAGTGTTTTTGAATAAATGCTTCTATAGTGTCGTCCTTGCAGGACTTAGGGTTGTGTGCATTATTGTTGCTCTCCGTAGATTACATCTACGGTTAATAAAATGTCGCCCCTGCGAGGCTGTTTGGAAAAATTTTGTGTTAATTTGCAAGTTAAATAATATATATCATATACAATGGCAAATTTCCTCACAAAACTATTTGGCTCAAAAGCAGATAGAGATTTAAAAGAGTTAAAACCGTACCTCGAAAAAACGTTAGCGGTTGAAAAAAGCATTATCATACTTACTAATGATGAATTGCGGGCGAAAACAACAGCGTTTCGCGAAAGAATAAATGAAACCGTACGCGCCGAAGAGGAGCGCATCGCCGAAATAAAGCTTTATTTAGATGCAAACTATGATTTGGATATTGAAGAGAAACAGCAACTATACAAGGAAGTTGAAACATTAGAGAAAAAAGGATACGAAAAAACACAAGAGGTTTTAAATGAAATTCTTCCGGAGGCTTTTGCGGTAATGAAAGAGACCGGTCGCCGGTTTAAAGAGAATGAGTTTGTGGAAGTTACAGCCACCGAAATGGACAGAAGTATTGCCGCTTACCGAGATTGTGTAGAGATTGTTGGCGGCAAAGCCAAGTTTGCAAGTACGTGGTCGGCAGGAGGTAACATGCTTAAATGGGAAATGTGCCACTACGATGTGCAAATTATTGGAGGAACCGTGCTGCATCAAGGGAAAATTGCCGAGATGGGCACAGGAGAGGGAAAAACGCTGGTGGCAACGTTATCTGTTTACTTAAACGCCCTTCCGGGAAAAGGCGTGCACGTGGTTACCGTGAACGATTATTTGGCAAAACGTGACTCGGAA